>CAYYQJ010000544.1:0-2800 GCA_964473775.1 uncultured Bacteroidales bacterium
GAATATTGTGTTGCCGAAGGCAATATGCTGTAAAACAAATCATCTTCTGCCACATGATAATATTCTTCAATGGTGGGTTGCAACACTTTCCACTGGTCGTAGCGCAGGTTGTCTATCACTATCACAAAAACAGGCTTAGAGCCATTGAGGTGTGGAAACAGTTTCTGACGAAACAGCGTATGCGACATAATCGGTTGTTCGGGTGTCATGCCGTTGAGCCATTTCACATAATTGGCTTCAATAAATTTGGCAAAAAACAGATTGGCTTCCGATTTCTGTGCCAGCAGCACCTCGTTCATCGATTCGTCGTTCGACTTCTCTAGCTCCAATTCCCAATAAACCATCTTCTTATAAACTTCTTTCCATTCGTTTATGTTCAAACGGTTGGATAGTTCCATGCCTATGTTGCGAAACTCTTGTTGATAAGCCTGTGTGGTCTTTTCGCTTACGAGGCGTTTGTTTTCCAGATTCTTTTTCAGACACAAAAGTATCTGATGCGGATTCACCGGTTTTATCAGGTAGTCCGAAATGTTGGAGCCAATGGCGCCTTCCATGGTATGTTCCTGGTCGTTTTTTGTTATCATAACCACCGGAAGATTAGGATACTTGTTTCGTATCGAAGTCAATGTTTCCAGGCCCGATATTCCGGGCATGTTTTCGTCGAGGAAGATGATATCGAAAATATTTTCCTCTATCAGGTCGAGGCCTTCGTCGCCATTGTTTGATGTAACCACCTCGTATCCTTTCTCTTGAAGAAACATGATGTGTGGTTTCAGCAAGTCTATCTCATCATCAACCCATAAAATCTTTTCTTTACTCATTTTGTTTTATTATTGTTGTTTTGTTTATTGTTGTTAGTTTTTTTATTTTGGTCGGAAGTCGGAAGTCAGAAGACCGGAGAAGGAAGTTGGAAGACCGAAGTTGGAAGTCGGAAGTCGGAAGACCGGAGTTTGAAGACCGAAGTTGGAAGTCGGAAGTCGGAAGACCGGAGTTTGAAGACCGAAGTCGGAAGTCGGAAGACTGTTGACCACCTTTTTTAGCTTTATTTCTAAATTTATTTCTATCAAATCATAAACATTCAGTTGCTTAAATTATCCTTTCGGTTTTCAAATCATCTCTTTCGTCTCATCTTTCTTTCTTAAAAATTATCAATATTAACATTGAAAGGCTTCATCTCCAATTATGTATTCCGTCTTCTGTCTTTTAACTTCGGTCTTCCTACTTCTGTCTTCCGTCTTCTGACTTCTGACCTTATAATCCTTCAATCTTAATATTTTAAATTAAACTTCGCTTTGTTTGCGTTTTTCTTTGTAAGTTTGAACCCAAATTACCTTACAAAGGTACGAAAAAATTTACCTCAGCTATGATTCATAACAAAAGAAAAATTATTAACGACCCTGTGCATGGTTTTATTGCCATACCCAACGATTTTATTTTTGATGTTATAGAACATCCTTACTTCCAACGCTTGCGTTACATTAAGCAGTTAGGGCTTACTTATCTGGTGTATCCCGGCGCCACTCATTCGCGTTTTCAGCATGCGCTGGGGGCCATGCATTTGATGGGGCAGGCCATTGATGTGTTGAAACAAAAGGGACACGATATTACTATCGACGAGCAAGATGGCCTTTTGCTTGCCATTCTATTGCACGATATAGGACATGGTCCGTTTTCGCATGCATTGGAAAGTGCACTGATAGAGAATATTTCGCACGAAAGTTTATCCAGATATTTTATGGATGCTTTGATGAACGATTTTAGTTTCGATTTGCGCCTGGCCAAACAGATTTTTTTGAATCAATATCATAAAAAATTTCTGCATCAATTGGTATCTTCGCAGTTGGATGTGGATAGATTAGACTATCTGATGCGCGATTCTTATTTTACCGGAGTGTCGGAAGGGGTGATAGGCACTGATAGGATTATCAAGATGTTGAATGTGCATAACGACGAGCTTGTGGTGGAAAGCAAGGGAATTTATAGTATAGAGAAATTTATAGTTGCCCGCCGTTTGATGTATTGGCAGGTGTATCTTCATAAAACAGTGCTCTCGGCCGAAAACCTGCTGATTCAGATACTTCGCCGTGCAAAACTGGTGGCAAAACAACCCAGAGGCGTTATTGCGTGTTCGGTGTTAAAACTTTTTTTGACTAAGGATTTTAATCATATATCGTTTTTAGAAAACCCCGAAGCCATTGGCCATTTTGCCGGATTGGACGATACGGACATTCTGAGCAGCATCAAAGCATGGACTTTGAGCTCCGATAAGGTGTTGGCCCTGCTTAGCCGACGTTTGATGGACCGCAATCTGTTGAAAATTGAAATTCAAAACACGCCTTTCGACCCCAATTATGTGGAAATGAAACGCCATAAAGCCATGCTACAATATCATTTAGATGAAGATGAGGTTAACTATATGGTGTTTACGGGTGATGTAGCTAACAAGGCTTACAATCCGGCTTTTGATAAGATACTTTTGTTGGATAAACAAAATCAAGTGACTGATATAACTAAGAGTTCGGATCAGATAAACACCGAGTTGCTATCGCGAACCATCACCAAATATTTTCTGTGTTATCCAAAAGACGATTCGAACGACGAGGATTTGGTTTTTAAACCACTAAGACACTGAGGGCACTAAGGTTCACTAAGGTTGGAAATTGAAAATTGAGTATTGAGCTTACGAAAATGAAGGCTTCATTTCAAAAAAAAGATTTCACTAAATAAGTAAAATCAAACATAGCTTCCTACAAGTATATTGGTGTATGTTGAGTTTTCAACATAGCCTCCTACAAGTGTA
>CAYYQJ010000545.1:0-2790 GCA_964473775.1 uncultured Bacteroidales bacterium
ATACGATTTAGCTTCAGGTGACTGGAGTTCAGACGTGTGCTCTTCCGATCTCCCTAAGAATACTTTTTATCGCGAACAATATCTGAAAGCGTTGGACGAAAACGCTGTAAAAGAAACTACTCCTATCAATAACGAGGAAGTAGAATACATTAAGGCAAGAAAAAGCAGAAGCAAGCCAAAGAAGATTAATAATGTTTTAATTAACGAAATCGACTCTGGAAGCGACACATCGGCAGTAGATATCAACAATTATAATTTTGCCCGTGCATCAAATGATTCATCGACAACAGGCGATACCCTGGTAGTTAAAAAGAAAAAGACTTTCCAGATTCCCCGTCAGGGCAATTACAATGTAGAATATTCGATAAATCAATTGGTCGGACAGGTTGATTTTAATTTTCTGAACGCCTCGTATCAGCTATTTACCGGAGGTGGAAGCCCTATTTATATGAATCCAGGTTTAAACATCAACTTTCAATTAGGTATTATTGATTTATTGGAAGATTACAGGATTTCAGGAGGTGCCAGGGTGTCCTTAAGCTTTGATGATTATGAATTTTATCTGGGATACGAAAATCTTAAGAAGCGCCTTGATAAAGGGTTGTTCTTCTATCGTCAGTCGTCCATTTTTTCAGGCAACTATTCCATTTTCAAATTGCGTTCCAATTCCTTGTACTATACCTTGAAATGGCCTTTCAGCAAAGTACTTGCCCTAAAGGGAACTGCATTGGTGCGTTACGACAAAATAATTTATGCTTCTACAGATATTCTTAATCTGCAGCAACCCAACATCAATGAATATTGGGCAGGAGCCAAAGCGGAACTAACTTTCGATAACACTCAGGCCAAAACCCTGAACATTTACTATGGAACACGTTGGAAAATCTTTGGCGAATATTATCAGAAAATTGCCAATAAGTTCAACAATCTGATTGTATTAGGCGTCGATTTCCGTCATTATCAAAAAATCCATAGGGTATTTATCTGGGCCAATCGTTTTGCTGCGAGCACTTCTTTTGGAAACAGCAAGCTGGTTTATTATCTGGGTGGCGTTGACAACTGGATTATCCCATCATTCAACAACAATAATGAGGTTTCTCAGACTCAAAACTATAATTACCAAACCCTGGCTACCAATCTGAGAGGCTTTAAACAGAATGTCCGCAACGGCCCTACTTTCTTTGTTTTGAATAGCGAACTTCGTTTCCCTATCATTCGTTATTTCTCAAAGAGACCTTTGAAAAATAATATGATTACCAATATTCAGATAATTGGATTTGGGGATATTGGTTCTGCCTGGCTTGGATGGAATCCTTATTCTGAAGAAAACACCCTGACAAAAACCTATATCCAACGTGGACCAATGCTGGTTACAGTAATCAAAAAACGTGACCCTATGGTAGGTGGATTTGGGCTTGGATTAAGAACCAAATTATTGGGTTATTGGGTTCGTGCCGATTATGCCTGGGGTGTTGAAAATGCGGTTATACAAAAACCTGTTTTCTATATTTCTCTTGGCTTAGATTTCTAATTTGCTTTTCATCCTATGAAACGATTTTTATTCTTTTGTCTGTCTGCTGTTTTTATGCAATCATTGTTTGCCCAAACAGCAGATGTTATTATGGCAAAAAAAATAGCTGAACGTTTTATCATAAATCAAAAACACAATTCTACACATGCTATAGCTTTTGAGAAAAGCATTCTTTCGGATGATGGAACTGTGCTTTGTTATTTATTTTCATTAACCCCAAAAGGATATATTGCCATCAATGCAGATATGGCCTACCAACCCGTTGCAGCCTATTCTTTTATATCCGATAATACGGGAAAGGATGCATCAGGTTCTTTGGAAAGTTTGATAAAAGCTGATTATTCACAAAGGCTTAAATACAAAGACAAGCTTTCGCAAAATTTTATCAGCGCAAATAATTATGTATGGCAAAACTACCTTTCCGAAGGGACAGTTTTATTAAAAGATAAAGCTTTTCAGCAATGGCCCGACTCAGGTTCTACCGCAACTGAAGGCTGGGTTCTTACCAAATGGAATCAGGGTGCTCCGTATAATAATATGTGTCCTATGGATCTTGGAAGCGGCAGCAGAAGCTTAACAGGATGTCCTTCCACTGCCATGGCACAAATTATTAATTATCATGCTACACTTAATGGCAGCCGTTTTTCTGATGCCGATGATTATTATCACAATTATGGCAGCAATCAGTTCATGGTTGATGATGATTACAGCACCTATGGCTTCCCATCTTTTCCTAAATTAAACACCTACCTGGATACTCTTGAGAATACTTACATTTCTAAAGCACCTCTTACAACCAATGATATTGCCGCATTAATTTTTGCCTGTGGAGTATCTACCAAAACAATTTACAGCTCTTCAGGTTCCGGCACATTTGGAGTCGATCAGGCTTATGATGGCTTTTTAAAGATGGGTTTCAATACATCACAACTTCTTGACACATCTGTGTCAAATCCCTATCCACAAATCATAGCCAATATTAAAGATTCTTTGCCTGTTTTTTTAGCAGTAGTAAACCCTGCATGGAGCACCGGTCATAATCTGGTGATTGATGGATATAATACTGATGATTTCTACCATTTAAACTTTGGATGGGGTGGTTCTTATGATGGATGGTATAATATTCCTTCCGGCTTGCCCTATAGCCTTACCGTTTTTGAAGGAATTATTGTAAATATCAAACCGCAAATTACTGCAGGTATCAGACCTGAAACCAAAACTGTTACAAATATCATCCTCTATCCTAATCCGCCATCTGA
>CAYYQJ010000546.1:0-2790 GCA_964473775.1 uncultured Bacteroidales bacterium
TACACGGCTCTGAACACTCTTTCCCTACACGACGCTCTTCCGATCTTAGAAATTTCAAATGATATTGTGATGTGCATTGATTTATTATTTCCAGATCACTCTCATAAAAACCACTCAATGCCAGCAGACCGTTTTTCTCAATAACGGTTGAATAGGTTGGGATATCATTCAGAAGGATGTTACGGTTGATGTTGGCCAGCACAATATCAAATTTTTGTTCGCCAAGGAAATCAGCATCGTCTAGATAAACTTCAATGTCGGGGGTGTTGTTTTTAATGATGTTTTCTTTGGCATTGTTGTAAGCCCACTCATCATTATCAATCGCCAACACTTTGGCAGCCCCTTTTTTGGCAGCAAGTATGGCAAGTATTCCTGTTCCACAACCCATGTCGAGGAGGGTTTTATCTTTCACATCCATTTCAAGCAGCAACTGCGACATCATGTGGGTGGTTTCGTCGTGACCTGTGCCAAACGACATTTTGGGTTCGATGATGATTTCGTATTTTATGCCTTCTTTTTCCGAGTGAAACGGCGCTCTTATGTAACAATCGTTGCCTATAATCACCGGTTCGAAATTGCTTTCCCAAACAGCGTTCCAGTTTTGGCCGGGAATAATTTTCTTAGAATAATTGATTTTAATTTCCTTGTTGTTAAAGATTTCAAGCGATGAAAAAGTTTCATCCGAAAACTTATTTGCAGGAATATATCCCATAAAACCATTGGCTGTTTCGTCGAAACTTTCGAATCCATAATCGGCAAATTCTGCCATAACTATTTCGGCATGGCGCACAGGAAAAATCTCGCATTTCAATTCAATGTAATCCATAAATATCAGATAATAGACTCAATAATTGTTACAAAATCTTCTGCTTTCAGCGAAGCACCACCTATCAATCCCCCATCCACATCGGGCATTCCGAACAGTTCATTGGCGTTTTTCGCATTGCAACTGCCTCCATAAAGAATGGAGATATCGGCGGCCAATGCCGGATTATATTTCTCAGCTATGGTATTTCTGATAAACTGATGCATGTCCTGAGCCTGCTGAGGGGTAGCTGTCAGTCCTGTGCCAATGGCCCAAACGGGTTCGTAAGCAATCACCAATTTGCGGAAATCTTCTTCTGATAAATCAAACAATGATTCGGTAAGCTGGGTTTTAATCACTTCAAAATGTTTTCCTGATTCTCTTTCGTTCAATACTTCACCTATGCAGAAAATTGGGGTGAGATTGTTCTTTAAAGCCGATACCACCTTGGCAGATAGAAATCCATTGTCTTCATGAAAATAGCTTCTTCGTTCCGAATGACCTATGATGACATAATCTGCTCCAATCGAATGAATCATGGACGCAGAAATCTCTCCTGTATAAGCTCCTTTATCTTCCGAATGACAGTTTTGGGCAGCTACATGAATATTTTCGAAGGTATTCGTAAGTTCTTTGCATGCATCCAGATACAGAAAAGGTGGTGCAATTATTATCTTCAGGTTTTGCTGTTTTGCAATTGCAGGGTTGTAGGCTATTTTCCCCAGAATTTCTTCAATCAAAAAAACAGCTTCATCATAGCCAGTGTTCATTTTCCAGTTTCCGGCAACTATTTTGTTTCGCATGGTGCTTGGTATTATTATTAAATAAGGTACAGCAAAATTACATTTTAGCTGGCTACAAAAGGATATTTTTTTAAAAAATAGCTTACATTTGTTGAACTTTGTTTTCGTCCATCATGCATAAGGGGTTCAGGAATTGCACTATGAAAGGTTGTTGCAGTATGCGGCGCAAACAAAAAATAATAGTAATCTCAGCTTTTGAGGGGTTCTAAAAATTAGATTTTTCGAGGCGACAAGATTTTTTAAAGCGGAGTTTACTCGAGTAAATGAGCATTTTAAAAATTGAAGTCAACGATGAAAAAGCAATTTTTTGAACTCCCGTTTAATTTTATTGAAACATGACCATACTAAGTCTTTTCGAGAATTCTGTTGCCCGTTTCCCCAACAATCCTTATTTGTGGGAAAAAACTACAGGCAACTATATGCCCCTGACCTACACCCAAACCTATGCACGCGTTAGAAACTTTGCCTGTGGGTTGTTGTCTCTGGGCATTCAAAAAGACGATAAGGTAGTATTGTTGTCCGAAGGTCGCAGCGAATGGGTGATTGCCGAACTGGGTGTTTTGTTTACAGGCGGTGTTTGTGTGCCTGTGTCTGTAAAGATTGACGAATTGCCCGAACTGCTTTTCCGCATCCAACATTCTGATGCCCGATTTATCATTGTTTCAGGTAAAAACCTGAATAAAATTATTGCTTTGTTGCCCGATGCTCCCTCCATTAAAAACGTGATTGTGTTGGATGATGATTTTCCGACAGCCGAAAAACTGATTCCATGTTCTCAGCTAGTTTCCATTGGCGAAGACTATGACGCGCTTCATCCTGATGCATTTGTAAACACAAAAAACAAAGTGCTGCCCGACGATGTTGCCAACATTTGTTACACCTCAGGCACCACCGCCGACCCCAAAGGCATATTGCTCACCCATAAAAACTATACGGCCAATGCCGCCCAATCGTCCTCCTTGTTCTATGTGCCCGAATGGTATCTTTCGCTGATGATTCTGCCCTGGGACCATTCTTTTGCGCATACCGTGGGCATTTATACTCTGATGATGAACGGAGCCTCACTGGCTTCGGTGCAACAGGGCAAAACCCAACTCGAAACCATCAAAAATCTACCCTCAAACATCATGGAAACCAGATCGGAAGAGCGTCGTGTAGGGAAAGAGTGTTCAGAGCCGTGTA
>CAYYQJ010000547.1:0-2782 GCA_964473775.1 uncultured Bacteroidales bacterium
GAACCACGGTCAGTCCCTTGTTTTCGTATCCGAGTAAAGCTTCTGAAACTTTATTTTTCAATGCTTTCACCACCGAATCTTTTTTATTGAGAATGGACTGCAACTCATCCAAACGCAACTGCTTTTCGTCTAATGAAGCCTGAAGTTCGTTTAAACTTTTCCGTTTGCTATCGAGTTCTGTTTCCATTTTCTTCAAATCATCTTCGCGCTTTTGAAGGTTTTCTTTGGTTTTCTCGAGTTCGGCAATCAGTTTCTGAGTTTCGAACTTATTGCCCTTCATGAGCTCCATGTTTTTAGTTACCAAAGTATCATAAGCATCGGTTAAGTCCTGATATTTATGCAACAAATCGCGATACTGCGTGCCCATCTTAACAGAATCGGCCAACAACCTGTCGTTTTGTTTTTTCATTTTATCAATACTGACCGTTTGCTCGGTAATGAGTGTGAAATATTCCAGATTTTTACTTTTCAATCCGGTGTTTTCATCGGTGCAGTTTTTGTGATTTGCCTGCAATTCGTTGTATTTCTTTAAAGAAACACAGGCGTTAAAAAGCAGGATTATGCTTGCAAATAATAAAATATTCTTTACAGTTTTCATAGTAATTGAAATTTTACCAAAATTACCTTAATAATATGCTTTGTCAATAAGTATAAAACTAAGATACTAACAACGCTTTGTTAAAAATCAATATCAAGCACTGCAGGGCAATGATCGGAGTGGTATGCATCAGGCATAATTTGAACACCTCGCATTTTATCCTTTAGATTTTCACTCACCATCAGATAATCAATACGCCAGCCCAGATTTTTTTCGCGGGCATTTGACCGAAAACTCCACCAGGTATATTGATGAGGGTCTTGATTGAAACTGCGGAAAGAATCAACAAACCCCGAATCAACAAACTTTTGCATCCAGGCTCTTTCGTCAGGCAAAAATCCTGAACTGTTTGCATTTCGGATGGGGTCGTGAATATCTATTGGTTTATGGCAAATATTATAATCGCCGGCAATAATAAGATTGGGGCGGGTTTTCTTGAGTTCGTTTACATAATCCAGAAAATCATCAAGCCATCCATATTTGAACCCTTGACGCAAGTCGCCTGTTGTTCCGGATGGATGATACACGCTGATAACTGAAATATCGCCATAATCAGCCCGTATAACGCGTCCTTCATCATCATATTTTTTATTATTCATACCATATACTACTTTATCAGGAACTTCTTTTGTGATAATACCCACTCCGCTATATCCTTTTTTCTGGGCCGAGAACCAATAAGTTTTATAGCCTGCCATTTCAAATTCCAACTCAGGAATTTGTTCAGGTTGGGCTTTTGATTCCTGAATACAAATGATATCGGGGTTTACAGATTTTATCCAATCAATAAGATTTTTGCCAAGTGCGGCACGAATTCCGTTTACGTTATAAGAGATAATTTTCTTCATGAAATAATATTTTTAGCTAAACTACGTATTATTTTCGAACCTGCATTCGTAAAAAAACATAAATTTGCATGCAAATATCCTGAATCGCTAATGGCTTTTTTATTTAAGAAAAAACAAAATTCAACCGATGACCTTAGTGATCAGGATTTAATAAAACTATACAGGGAGGATAGGGATACAAATCATATAGGTGTGTTGTTCGATCGGTATGCTCATTTGGTTTATGGTATTGCTTTGAAATATTTTGATAGAGAAGACGACCGTAAAGAAGCCGTAATGCAGGTGTTCGAAAAATTGTATGAAGCACTCTTACAGTTTGAAATTACGAATTTTAAAAGCTGGCTTTACAGTGTTGCAAAAAACCAATGCCTCATGATAATCAAGAAAGACAACACGGTTTCTTTGAACGAGCAATTGCAATTAAAAAATTTTCAGCAGGAATTTATGGAATTTGAAGAGTCTTTTACTCTTAATCACATCAATGAAAATAACAGAGAAGAAAAGCTGCATGAAATAATAAAGGAACTGAATGCCGATCAACGTATATGCGTGGACTTATTTTTATTTACAGGAAAAATCGTATAAAGAAATAGCCGACTCCACCAATTATTCGATGAATCAGGTTAAAAGTTTTATTCAGAATGGAAAACGGAATTTAAAAATCATGCTCGAAAACACAAAATGAAAACTAACGGCAAACATATTCGCTTATTTGAACCTTCGGGTTGCCTCAGCAAAGATGGGTTGTTTGGTTATTTGAGCCATAACTTGAATGCAACCGACAGACATGCCGTAGAAACTCATGTTTCGGAATGCCTTTTCTGTAGCGATGCTTTGGAAGGATACGAAAAACAGGCTGATAAGAATAAAATTGTTGCGGATTTTTCGGAGATAAAATCTGCAATCAAATTCCGTATGGGAAATGATACAGCAACCGACATTAAAAAAAAGGACAATAAAAGGTATTTACTGTTTGCTGTTAGTATGGCTGCTATGTTTACAGTATTGATTTCAGGATTTTATTTATTTAAGATACTTCCCACAAACGATAAACAAAAAGAAATGGCTCTTCAAAATCCGGGGGTTAAAAATGATATTCCTGCTGTCAAACCATTGGAAGAAGACAATTCAAAGAATTTGTTGAAGGAAGATTCTGCGATTACGGATGAGAAAGCAGTGGTTAACGAGCAAACCGAACATCTTAAACAAGCTGTTCCTTCAGGCAAAGAAACAGTAACTGTGGCTGATAAAAACTACTGGACATATAAATACTCCGAAGACCAATCTGTAGTTGATGGAGAGATTATCGACGGGATTTCTGCAAATGGGAAAGGTG
>CAYYQJ010000548.1:0-2765 GCA_964473775.1 uncultured Bacteroidales bacterium
ATAGCTTCAGGTGACTGGAGTTCAGACGTGTGCTCTTCCGATCTGAAGGAGGAGAAAATAAAACAAAAGCTAAATTAAAAATAAATGAACTTTTGCGGGAAGTTGACAGATGTTTGGCTCTATTAAATAAGTGATAAATAAAAACCTGATAATCGATGGAAGAATTTTCAATAACAGTGAACATAGCGGAAAGGACTTTTAAACTTACCATTGAAAAACAGGAAGAAGAAATTGTAAGGAAAGCAGCAAAGTTGATTAATGATAAGATTAAAGAATTTTCGACAAACTATGCATTCAAAGATAAACAAGACCTGCTTACAATGATTGCCTTACAATATACCTCAAGTGCATTGAATTATGAACAATCAAAAACATACAACAATACACTTTTGAAAGACAAGTTGATTGAACTTGACACTTTATTAAGCCAGCATCTGGAAAAATAACAATCGTTCTTTGAATACCACATTACCCGCCTTAATTCAATTACATCGTTTGATAAACTCAACATTTGTCAAATTAGAGCTAACTCTGTGATGCAAGAGCAGGCTTCGGTCCATTTATGATGGAATTTCAGAAAAGCAATTTTCTGAGACAGTAGAAGCTCGACCAAAACAGGAGGCTCTATAAATGTCGTTTTGGGGTTTATTCTAAACTCATTTGAATTTAAGGCGGGTTTTTTATTAATATATTAATCAACATATCGAACAAACTATGACAATTTTATTTATTACAATTGCTGTTATTGCCGGGTTGTTAGCAGGGGGCCTGGTCACCTCAACACTAATTCGCAAAGCACTTGAAAAAAGAGCAGAACACATTATAAAAACTGCAGAAACAGAAGCAGAAGCTATAAGAAAAGATAAATTATTTCAGGCAAAAGAAAAATTTTTACAATTAAAATCAGATCACGAAAAAGTAATTAACGAACGTAACAACATTGTACTGAAAAGCGAAAACCGCATCAGTCAGAAAGAAGGCACCTTAAATCAAAAACTGGAAGAAGTTAGCCGAAAAGACAAAGAACTGGTGGCAGTTCGCGAAAACTTATCCAATCAGTTGGATATCTTAAACAAAAAGAAAGTTTCTATTGAACAATATCAGGAAGAACAAGCCCGCAAACTAGAACAAATTTCGGGTTTATCGGCTATAGAAGCAAAGTCGCAGCTTATTGATATGATGAAGGTGAAGGCTCAAACCGAAGCTGCCAACAACATTCGCGAAATTATTGAAGAAGCCAAAGATACAGCCAACCTCGAGGCCAAGAAAATCGTTATCAAAACCCTGCAACGTACTGCTGCCGAACATGCCATCGAAAACTCAGTTTCGGTTTTCAATATAGAGAGTGACGAAATGAAAGGCCGTATCATAGGACGCGAAGGTAGAAATATCAGAGCCCTTGAAGCTGCTATTGGTGTTGAAATTATTATCGACGACACCCCCGATGCTATTGTGATTTCGGGCTTCGACCCTGTTCGACGCGAAATTGCCCGTTTATCGCTTCATCAATTGGTTACGGATGGACGCATTCACCCTGCACGTATTGAAGAAGTGGTGGCCAAGACCAAGAAAATGATTGAGCAGGAAATTGTGGAAGTTGGCAAAAAAACCACCATCGACCTCGGGATTCATGGCATGCATCACGAGTTGGTTCGTTTGGTGGGTAAAATGAAATATCGTTCGTCGTACGGACAAAATCTGTTGCAGCACTCGCGCGAAGTGGCTAATTTATGCGCTACTATGGCTTCCGAACTTGGTTTAAATGCAAAGCTTGCCAAACGTGCCGGACTATTACATGATATCGGTAAAGTGCCTGATACCGAACCGGAATTACCACATGCTGTTTTGGGTATGACATTGGCCGAAAAATACAAAGAACATCCCGAAATTTGCAATGCCATAGGCTCGCACCACGAAGAAGTGGAAATGAATACACTGATTGCTCCTATTGTTCAGATTTGTGATGCCATTTCGGGTGCCCGTCCGGGTGCGCGTCGCGAGATTGTTGAATCGTATATCACCCGACTGAAGATTCTTGAAGAATTGGCTCTTTCTTATAATGGTGTGGTGAAAACTTATGCCATTCAGGCCGGACGCGAACTGCGTGTGATTGTGGGTGCTGATAAAGTTTCGGATGCAGAAGCCAATGCATTGGCTTCTGAAATCTCTACTAAGATTCAGAATGATATGACTTATCCGGGACAAATTAAAATAACTGTGATTCGCGAAACCAGGGCTATAAGTTTCGCCAAGTAGTTCGGTATTTTAGTTCCAATTAATACGAAATCTTATAGAAAGGTGGATAAGCTGCCTTTCTATAAGATTTTTTTTGTTTTACTTTTGGGAGGATTATGCCGAAAAACTTTGATTGGGACTACCTCACACGCGTGGATGGGGTAGCCAACTTTGGGCGGTATGTCATCACATGCGATGATGAGGCAACCAACTTTGGGCGGTGCTTCATCACTTGTGATGATGATGTCAGCCAACTTTGGGCGGTATGTCATCACATGCGATGATGAGGTAACCAACTTTGGGAGGTACTGCATCACATGCGATGATGATGTCAGCCAACTTTGGGTGGTACTCCTTCGTGTGCGTGGATGCTTCGCCCAAACTTAGGCGGTAATATACCAACAGTGAAGGATATAGTTCCGGACTTCCGCTAGTACTACCTCGACGGTGAAGGATGTAGTTCCGGACTTCCGGCAGTACTACCTCGACAGTGAAGGATATAGTTCCGGACTTCCGGCAATACTTCCTCG
>CAYYQJ010000549.1:0-2759 GCA_964473775.1 uncultured Bacteroidales bacterium
AAAAACGAAAACAATGAGTTTGTACGCACCATTAAAATTGTAAATAGTAAGTAATCTTATTAATTTTTCTTTAAAAAGGAGCACCTAGGTGCTCCTTTTTTTTTGGTGTAAAAAGCAACAGTTAGTTCTGCAGTGCCTGGTTTTTATTATTGCAACTCCAACTTCTGTTTTGATAATTGGGCAAAGATTTTAAATATGATTAGGATAAAATCTGAGCAAAAAATTACTCTCTATTATATAGGAGTTATATTAACAAAAAAACATCACTAATTCTAACAAATCTACTCCAAAACCGGAGTGGATTTTTTTTTTGAAAAGATTGCGAAATAACAAATACAATCAATATGAAATCGCTTAATAACTACATATATAAAAAGATAACAAAAAACTGCTTAAAAAAAAACAAGGGTAAACCATTTATGCACTAAGGTTTTATCGTAGTAAAATTTATACTTTCCCTTGTATGATATTAAAAAATTAATTTAGACATTTGTTGTCTTGAATTTTTTATTTAAAAAAACGAACATCATTATAACAGTTAAACAGCTTAAATCAAACAAAAAATAGAGAATTAATTTAACAAAAAAATTACAAATCAGACAATTAATAATAATAAACGGAATAAGATAAAATTTGAAATGCAAGGTGTTACACAAAATATCGTAAATAAAGCAAACCGCATTCAACTTACATTGGGTTTGGGCAGGGCTACGGCATTTTGTTCCTATCACTATAGCAGTTTGCTTACAGTTTTCAATAGGTGGTTTTCAGCCCCTTTTACGAATCCTATAATCGGTTTTACGAACCGTATTATACTCTTTACAGATGGTATAACTTCTTTTACGGTATGTATAAGCTCTTTTATGAATGGTATAAGTTCTTTTACGAATGGTATTACTGCTTTTACGAATGGTATTAGTGCTTTTGCGAACGGTATAAGAGCTTATACGAACGATATAAGGGCTTTTATTGTAATTAATAAAGGGGTTTCGTGATCAAATTACTCATTTACAGCAACTAACAATAAATGGAATTAAACTTAAAAAATTATATAAGAACTTAAAAATCAATGTTATGGACACAACAAGAATTTCACGTACTATTAAAGGCTTCAACAACGACCTTGTTGATACAAATGATTATCTAACTCAAGAATGTGCTCCACCTCCCGTAGGCAATACTAACGGACAAAGGTTAGGATGGACTGTTGCAGAATTGGCACAATGGGTGCTGTTTTTATCCATGTGGGCACCTCTTTATATTTTATATTCCAATAAAAAAGGAACCCGCACCTCGCTTATTACAGCTAAATTAAAGAAAATAATTAAAGATTGCGTTGCCTACGAACGCTCTCATCACCTATACGACCGTATGGCTGTTAATTCAAATGCTACAACTGACGATTTTACAGTTTTTCGTATTGTAAGGAGCACTGAACTTGAAGAAACCACACGTACAAAACCTAAGGATGTGGGTGTTAAAACTGTGATAATTGCAGTAACTCTTATCAAACATTTATTACACAAATTGTTGGTTAAAGCCCCCAATATTGATGGGCGTGGAAAAGAAGAAGGAGTAAAAAATATTCTGGTTTATGTGGCATATACCGAAATAAAAGATGAAGCACCTTTGTTGGAGACCTTTAATTATTACGGAGATGTATCGCGCGGATATATCACCATAATTCACGATGAAGATAAAATTGGAAAAAAAGCATGGTATATAGCTCGGGTAAAAAATTCAGTCGGACAAATTGGTATTGCCAGCGAAGCTGTATCAGAAATTGTAATTTAAGATTTAAGATTATAGAATTCTGATTTCCGATTTATTATTTCGGATTATACAATAAATTATTCAATAACACTAAAAAAAACACCGGGCGATATGGCCCAATAATCATGGCTATTGATATTTGCTCTTGGGCCTGTGCCAAATTTTGATAACACATGCCTGAAGGCAAATCACCAAAAAATATTAATACCAAACTAAAATAATTATAAACAAAAAACACTGCTTATGTAAACAAAACATTGAAGATTTCAATAAATGCCAAACTGTAAAGTAAAGAAATGGCATTTGGTTTTTTAAACAAAAAAATTAAATTTTAAAAAAAAGATTATTTATTAAAAAAAACGAAAATGAAAAAACAATTCTTATTTTTAATTGCGCTGCTGTTTGTGGCGCTGGGTAGCTGGGCACAAAACAGCTATCTTAATGAAACGTTCAACACGAGCCCTGTGCTTTCACCTACAAAATGGTATGTTGATCGTTATGCTCCGGCTGCATTCGATACCTATAATATTGGTGGTGAAAATGCATTGCGGATTTCTATCAATGGTACAAATGATGGTTTAGCTAACCGTCCTAATGGGTATAATAATGGTTTTTATAACACTCAGGGACGGAAAATTGATCAGAATGGATTAAATGCAACCGTTCTGAAAGGCTCTCTCTATTTGCCAGCCGATTGGGCAACCAATCACCGCAGATCTGATATGTGGGCAACAGCTTTTGATGCTTCAAACGCTGTTTCTTTATTTCCAATTATTGGATTTAGGAATGTTGATGGATTAACTCCAACTTTCAGTTATTACAACAACGGAACCTGGGTTAATTTTGCAACTCCTTCTACCTATGATGTTTGGTACAATTTCGAAATGCGATTAGTAGGCAGTAATATCGAATATTATATGAATGGCAATCTGGTTGGAGATCGGAAGAGCGTCGTGTAGGGAAAGAGTGTTCAGGGCCGTGTAGGG
>CAYYQJ010000550.1:0-2751 GCA_964473775.1 uncultured Bacteroidales bacterium
GATAGCTTCAGGTGACTGGAGTTCAGACGTGTGCTCTTCCGATCTCCCTGTGTTGGGACCTCCGGCATATCCTATTGGATTTCCCCTGATGTTGTCAGTAGTTTATCATTTTAAAGGATTGAATTTTCATGCTTTTAGTTTGGTGATGACATTGGCTTTGATGGGTTTCTGTTTACTGATGCTGTTTTATTATAAAGGAATTCACCGATGGCTTACTGCAGTTTTTCTGGTTTTAATTGTGGCATACAATCCGTGGACAGTGGCATTTAAATCGGAGATTATGTCCGAAATCCCTTTTGCTTTCATCCTGCTTTTAATTATTCTGATTTATCGGAAATACAAAAAATGGCCTGGAATTATTTTGACAGGACTGTTTTGTGGCTATCTGATATCTATTAGAAGTCTTGGGATTGTGGTGCCTTTGGCCATTTCTTTTGAAAGTTTGAGGCGCTTTATTATTATATTGTATAAGAAAGAAACCCTTGATAAAAAGTTTCTACTGCACGAAACCATAAAACTGACTATAATATGGGGGTTGAGTTTTGGTGTGTATTTTTTGCTTAATTTTATAATATTCAGAATCCCTTCCGACCCTGTTAACGGATATCTGGCCATTTTCAGCACTCATGATATTGGCAATATTATTTTAGATAATTTGGCTTATTATACTGATATCCTGCAGAATTATTTTAATCCTCAAAATAAAGAATGGTTGTTTTTGCCGCTTATTACCAAGTCGTTTGTGTTTACCATGATATTGTTGGGGTTCATAAAAAAAATGAGTAAGCATTCAGATTTTACCGATTATCTGGTGATTTTGTATCTGCTGATTTTGTTGATTTATCCTTACAAACAATCGGGTTTCAGGTTTTTATTGCCTTTGTTGCCTTTTTTGCTCAGCTATGCAGTGATGGGTTTGAAAACCATTCAGATTAACATCAATATAAAAACTCCCATAAAAATTATAGTGTTGGGTTTGTTGGTTTTGGTGCAATATTATTATGGGTTGAACGAAATTATTAAGGTGCAGAAGATAGGGCAGGAGGGACCCTGTACGGCAGATGCGTGGGAGATGATTGATGTGGTTAAAAATCAAACTCCCAGTGATGCGGTTGTTGCCTTTATTAAACCTCGGGCATTGGCCTTGTTTGCCGATAGAAAATGTATCATCAATAATAGCAAACAATCTGAAATGGAGCCTTTGATAACTAAGTTTGAACAAGCCGGTGTGAGTTATTATGTGCTTTATTGCCAGAAAGAAAATGAAGAATGGAGCGGACTGTTGGAAGAAATGATTAATCCGCCTTTGGTAAATTATATTGCATCAAATCCCGAAAAAATAAAACTGATGTGGAGCAACGAGAGGTTTAAGGTGTATGAAAGAGTGACTAATTAAGAATGAATGATTGTGGGTTATTGATGATGGCTGTTGGGCGATGTTGATGAGTAATGTTTTCTTACCCAACATGCCACCTCAGTTGTATGTAATCAGATTTCTTGCTATGATATCTCCATCATAACATCGCAGATGGTATCCTCATTGTTTTTGATTTCGACTCTGATTTCGTAAGTAACAAAACCTGCTTTGATAAATTGCATCCTGTAAAAGCCATCTTTCAGGTGCTGGGTGCGATAGGTGCCGTCCTCTTTAGTATAAACATCATTGATGTTGCCATCCACCACATGAACCTGTACATCGGGTTCAGGATCAACGGTATGACCACGAGTAACCAAGCCGGTGAGGGTTCCTGCATGTTCTGATGCCGATGATCTATGACGTTGAAAGAATTCCTGACTAAAGAATGCACTCATCTTATCAGGTTGATTCATAAATTCTTTTGCCAGATCGAGCAGGTTAGCAAATAATTGATTTGCCCAAGCCACTTCGGCATCTTTGCGATCGATGCGGGCACCTTTTGTTTCGCCTATTTTTTGATTTTGCAATACGCGGGCAGCTTCGTAATCGGTCTGGAAAGCTTTAAACTCATTCAAAACAGCTATGCCACCTGCTTCTGCAGTGTGGTTGGTGATGGCCGAAACCAACACACCCATGTGTGCCTCAACATTGCCTTTGTTGGTATGATCTGTATATTCCATAATTCCTTGAGGAAAAAATGTACTATACAAAGGTGTATTGATTAATTCGGTAGATATAAAATATGCATTCAGGCGCGAGCAGCGCTTTGTGAATTTCAAAATAATGTTATCTGTAATTTGGGTTTGGGTTTTCTGCAAACCAAATTTAGTTTCTATATCCAATACTTCGCCAAACAATGCAGCATGTACGGCAGTAGTATCCAGTACCATCTGATCGTATTGATGATGGGTGTTCTGAGCTGCCAATTTACCCAAATGGGCTTCACTGCCTTTTCTTTTATTTTCGAATGATACCGTGAGATTTAAAAATAAATTTTCAAAAAAGTTAATAAGATTCATCATGTCATTAAGGATTTTATTTCAATAATAGTGCAAAAGTAGTAACATTTTTTTATTGTAAAAAGAAAAAAAAGTAACAGCATGAAGAAAAATATAATAATATGCTGTAATATTGAGTATTGGGAATAGAAAATATTTTACAAAAATTGAGTAAGAATAGCTACATACAGTAGGATACCATATCTGTCAAATGTCAAAGTAGGCAAACTGGTGTAGGATGCCATATCTGTCAAATGTCAAAGTAGGCAAACTGGTGTAGGATGCCATATCTGCCAAATGTCAGAGTAGGCAAACTGGTGTAGGATGCCATATCTG
>CAYYQJ010000551.1:0-2744 GCA_964473775.1 uncultured Bacteroidales bacterium
CTAACATTAATGAATCAAAAACTAACCTTCGTGAATCATTAACACATGTTTTTGATTCAAAAACACATGTTCGTGAATCATTAACACATGTTCGTGCATCATTAACACATGATTTTGATTCAAAAACACATGTTTGTGCATCATTAACACATGTTTTTGATTCAAAAACACATGTTCGTGCATCATTAACACATGTTTTTGATTCAATATCCTCTCATCGTCGCAATTCACTCAGATTGCGAAACTTGTGATATTATACTCAATGGAATAAAAAAAGCCGGACGACATTCGGCAGGTGTCGTCCGGCTTAAAATAAAGGTTTTCAGTAAAAAATCAGACAACCCTTAAACTCATGGTATCGCTCCATGGTGATTCAAGTCCATCAGCCAAAGCTTTCGAAACCTGAAAGTAATATAACTCTCCAGGTTTCAAACCATCCTGATATTTCCTCTGATTTTTACTTCCAAGCAGTATTGTCCAGGTTTCGCCATCCAAAGACATACGGAAATTGTGAGGACCTTTTCCTGCACCATAAATATAAACACTACCTGAAATTTCGCCTTGTACAACATCATTTTGTTGTTTGCCGCGACCAGCAATTTTTTTAACACCAAAGCCTGCTTCGGTTATTATTGTAGAAGCATTTTCAGTGTCGGCATCAGCCAAACCCTGCACTCCTGTAACAATTCCGATAAGCTCGGTTTTTACTGCTTTTTTTGCATTATCCCGCGCTGCTTTGCTCACTGTACGTGGTTTTGCCGAAAAACCATCCTGTGCAGTTCGCAATAAAGTATTTTTCGCGTCTAATGCCGTTAATTTTGTTCCCAACGATGTGTATCTGTTATTGGCATGCATGGTAATGTATTTTCCATCTGCCCAAGTGATAAAATCGTTGATTTTTGTCGGCGCCTTGGCTACTACCACTGCCCGATAAATCGTTTCGTTAATTGTCATAATGTTGAAAATTAAGTTTGTAACAATTTCATTAGTATTCTTTAAAACTAGGCGTAAAAGTAACAATAAAAAATGATATCAAACCAAGAAATTTTATTTTTTTTTTTCAAACAAAAAAAAATCCTAATCTTCGCAAAAAAAAATTACTTTTGCACTTATGAAAAGCTTTGCCTGTTTTTTTGCTTTGTATGTGTTTTGTCTTTGTACCTGGCCTTGTCAGGATAATGGCGAGCATGTGGAATTTTCGGGCAAATCCATTCAAAAAGAAGGCGCTTGCAATGGCGACGACCATTCCAATTGCAATCATAAATGTTCGCCATTTTGTTTTTGCAATTGTTGTCAGGTTATAACCGAGGTTTCAATTGCTTTCAATATTCATAAAATAATTACCACGCCTGTGGTATGTTATACTCCTTACGTCGAATCGCGTTTGCCCGAAGTGGCTTTATTGATTTGGCAACCACCAAAAATCAATAGCTAAAATTTTTATTTCGGGGATTCCCGAACTTTTTTTTAGGAATAATGCGCATTATTGCAAGCGGCAATTTGTGTGTTGCTGAGGCTATTTCCTGAAAAAAACATGCCGGCTGCATTGGCAACCGGTAACAAATCATTTAGTTTTAAAATTTGTAAATAAATTTTTATGATAGAAAAAATTATAAACTTTTCGATCAACAATAAAATTATTATCGGCATTTTTGTTTTGGCATTGATTGTTTGGGGGATGTTCTCTCTGAAGCGATTGCCCATAGATGCAGTGCCCGATATTACCAACAATCAGGTGCAGATTATTTCTGTTGCACCCACATTGGCAGCCAACGAGGTGGAACAATATATAACGGCACCCATAGAAATATCGGTAGCCAATATTCCTGATCAGGTAGAATTGAGGTCGATATCCCGATTGGGTTTGTCCGTAGTTACCGTGGTGTTTAAAGACCAGGTGGATATGTATTGGGCCCGACAACAGATTTCGGAGAAGCTGAAAGAAGCTGTTGAAATGATTCCTGAAGGAGTAACCAAACCCGAACTGGCGCCTATATCGACAGGCTTAAGCGAGATTTACCAATATGTGCTGCATGTAGCACCCGGCTATGAAAGCCGTTATGATGCTACGCGACTGCGCACCATACAGGATTGGATAGTGAAACGCGAGCTGATAGGTACCCCGGGTGTGGCCGATGTGAACAGCTATGGAGGTTTTCTTCAGGAATATGAAGTGGCTGTGAATCCCGAAAGGCTGAAAGCCATGGACATCACCTTGAATGATATCTACAATGCCCTGAAGATGAATAATCAGAATACGGGTAGTGCCTATATAGATAAAAAACCTCAGGCGTATTTTATCAGGGGAATTGGTCAGGTGAACACCCTTGAGGATGTGAATTATATTGTGGTTAAAAACACCAAAGAAGGTTTGCCCATACTGATTAGTGATGTGGCAAAGGTGCAGATTGGTCATGCCCCCAGATACGGGGCTTTTATTGTGGATACCGCAGGCGAGGCTGTGGGCGGTGTGGTGATGATGCTGAAAGGAAAGAATGCCTCGGAGGTGATTGACGGAGTGAAAGAGCGTATTGCGCTTATTCAGAAATCGCTGCCCGAAGGAATTACCATTGATGCTTATTACGACAGAACCGAACTGGTGAACCGTGCGGTAGGTACGGTTTCAGAAAACCTGATTCTGGGAGGACTGATTGTTATTTTTGTGTTGGTGATGTTTTTAGGCAATTTCAGGGCAGGATTGATTATTGCTTCGGTGATTCCATTCTCTATGCTTTTTGCCATAT
>CAYYQJ010000552.1:0-2733 GCA_964473775.1 uncultured Bacteroidales bacterium
CTCTAGCAAAAAGCTAGAACGCTCTAGCAAAAAGCTAGAACGCTCTAGCAAAAAGGTAGAACGCTCTAGCAAAAAGCTAGAACGCTCTAGCGAAAAGTTGGACTACTTCAATTGTAAATTGGGTATGGAAAATTGTTGTGTAATGCCCTTATAATAAATATTATAATAAATAAAAAACCCGACAGCAATCTGTCGGGTTTTTTATTTTCAGTAGAAGGGCAAAAAGACAATAATCCCCAATGACCAATGACCATTGACTAATGACTAATCCCCAATGACCAATTATTTATTAAATTTTCCTTCCTTATCCAGCTTGTTATACAGCGCTTCCATTTGGGCTACCAGTTTGTCGAAATTGGCAAAAGCTGCATTATAAGCATCGGGTTTGGTCATATCAACACCTGCATTTTTCAACAATGTTAATGGATAATCTTTTCCACCCGAGCTCAACATGGTAATATAACGGTCGCGTTCGGCTTCTTTGCCATTCAACACCATTTCGCTTATTGCCATAGAAGCAATCAAACCTGTGGCATATTGATACACATAATAGTTCATGTAGAAATGAGGAATATAGCTCCACTCGTTGGCAATATAATCAGGCACTTTCATCACGCCTTTATCTTCGCCATAATAGAGTTTGGTTAATTCAAGATATTTCTGATTCAGAAATTCGGCTGTCAACGACTGACCGCTTTCTACTCTTTGGTGCATAGCCAGTTCAAATTCTGCAAACAAAGTCTGACGGAAGATGGTGCCACGTGCCTGATCAAGATATTGGTCGAGAATGTAGATTTTAAATAAATCGTCGGTTTCGTTTTTCAGAATGTATTGCATCAGCAGGTTTTCGTTGAATGTAGAAGCAATTTCGGCCAGAAATGTTTCGTATTGCGAAGTAGAATAAGGCTGTGTTTTATCTGAATAATAACTGTGCATGGTATGTCCCAGTTCATGAATCAGGGTAGTAAGAGAATTATAATTGCCATTATAATTCATTTTAATAAAAGGATGCACACCATAGAGTCCTGATGAATAAGCGCCTGATTCTTTACCTTTATTAGGATAAATATCTATCCAGCCTTCGTTGAAAGCTTTGGTGATGATATCGGTATAACCTTTGCCCATTGGCTCCAGTGTTTTCATAATGATTTGTTTGGCTTCATCATAACTATAAGTTTTCGAAACCGATTTCACAGCCGAAGCATAAATGTCGTCGTAACTGTAATTGGTCAAACCCAACATCTTTTTCTTTAAAGTGAGGAATCTTTGTAAAGAACCTAAATGATTGTGTACGGCAGTTATCAGTTCGGTATAAACGGTCTGATCAATAGCATTCGGGAAAGTGCGTGCCTCCAGACAAGTTTTGTATTTGCCAACCTGAGCCGAAAACCAATGGGTTTTGATTTCGCCATTCAATAACGAAGCATAAGTGTTTTCATATTTCTTCTGATTTGCCCAAAAGCTATTCATAACCAGCGAACGATCAGCCTGATTATTAGAAGCACGATACTTCATATAAGCAGCAACACCCAGATTGATTTTGGTGTCATCGCTCAGGGTAACATCGCCATGAGGCATTTCTACATTGGAGAATACGCCATAAGTATCGTCGCTGGCACCGCTGAATAAACCGGTGAGAGAAACAATTTTCTGTTGTTCTGAAGGTAGGATGTGGTCTTTGTTGCGGAAAGTTTTTTCTATACCAAAACGGTAAACTTCCAGTTTGGGTTCAGCTTTCAGATATTCTTTAAATTTGGTTTCGCCCAAAGTCAACACGTCGCTTTCCATAAACGATAAACTGGCACCAAACTGAACAAAGAAATTCTGAACTTCGCCTTTCATACCAATCAATTCGGTATTGCCTAAATCCATATTGCTTGAGTTGGAAGCATAAGAATAAAGTTTTTCGCCGATAAGAGAAATGTCATTGATGAGATTTAGCATGTCCAGCATGTTTTTAGAATTGGTAGTCCATGTTTTCGACATGGTTTCAATTTTTGTGGACATGGTTTTTACTTTGTCCAAATCGGCTTTCCATGCGGCATTGCTCACATAGATATCTTCCATTTTCCATTTGACTTCTTTTGGAACTGCCGAACGTTCAGTGCTTGAGAAGTCGGGGATGTTTTTGTCCTGTGCGTAGGCCATAGAGCCAAACGAGAGTGCAATCATCATAATAATTGTTTTTTTAATTGAGAAAAGTTTTTTCATGAGTTAATATGGTTTAAATTCTAATGCAATATTAGGCATTATTCGAAATGTAGCAAAACAAAATCGATGAAACTCCGGATTTGAGGGGTGAATGGGGGATTTATTTCGGCAGGAGGAGAATTATGCAATTATACAAAAAAGACCATAGAGCCATAGAGCCATATAACCATTATCTGATTTTATAAAACAATCCCAGTTCAAGTCCGGCGCTGAAAGGTTTGATGTAATAGGTGCCAATTCTTCTGCCTGTAAGATACCAGGATGCCAGAGGAGATACTTTCATAAACAATCGTTTATTAAAGGTGTATAGCAGATTGAGGCTCCCAACTGCTTTTATCTGCGATTCGCCTTCGTAGTTTTTGTTTACCAGTTTTATAAAAACATCACTCTGCTGGTTGTAAATCATTTCGGATGTAATCAAACAAGGTGCAATACCCAGTCCAAAACCCACCGAAAGTTTTTTTAATTTGATGGCTTCAGATCGGAAGAGCACACGTCTGAACTCCAGTCACCTGAAGCTAT
>CAYYQJ010000553.1:0-2730 GCA_964473775.1 uncultured Bacteroidales bacterium
AATACCTTTTTTAAAGGATATTTTTCATTTTCTGTTGTCATAATTTTAAATATTTTAGATTAAAAAAGGGGAAATTAAACGCAACTGGTTGGTTTAGGAATTCCGGCAATCTTTGAAGCATTTTTCAAAGGGCCTCCCGGAAACAGTTGATAAAATTCTTTGATATCCACAATTCCCGAAGTTCCCACTTTGCGAATGGTAAGCTGCTGACCTTCCATTTGCACTTTGCGTAGAAAATCTATCACCTGAAAATGTTTTTCAGTGAGTTCGGTATTCAGTTCTTTTGCCAGTTCGATGGCAATTTCTTTGGTCCATTGCGCAGGATTGGTTAAATAACCATCATCACTTACACTTACAGTAACGCCTGCAATTGTTTTTTCTGCCATAATTTTTTTGTTTTATTAAATTAGTATTAGTGTTTATTATCTGAAATATTTTTTATTAAAGTCAACATCATTCCCAGTGATTGCTTTACTTGCGGAGTTCGCATTTCTTTGGATATTTTCCACCATGAAAACTTTTCCAGCTTTTCAGCATCCAAATTATTAAACTCTGTGAGCGATTTGTTGACAAAGTTAAGCATGTTTTTGTTGGAAATATTCTTAACGATATCAAGTATTAAAGGAATATTCTCTGAGAGTTTCTGCAAATCTTCTTTTGAATAATTGGTGATTACAGTGTCAAGGATTTTCCCAATGGATGCAATGAATTCAAAATAGCCTTTGCTTTCGAATTCATACAACTTTTTCGTGAAATCAATCAGCAATTCATTGGCCAAAGGAGCGGCATCTTTCATCAAATCAGAAACACTTTCGAGGGTATCAATCATTGAACTAAAATTATTGATGTTGCGCAATAACTTCAGAAAAAATATCCTGATTTCATCCGGATTGATTTCAATATTGTTGTCGTCAAGCAATTCTACCGACGATTGGTAAATATCTTTGCCAATAATAGAAACATCGGAAACCAAATCGTCAATGGTTTCTGTACGCGAGTTCTGACGCTGAACATATTCGAGCAATATGTCCATTTTTGCGTTTAGCTCATTGATTTGTATCTGAATTTTATCTTCTTCCATGATATGATTTTCTATGTTTACAATAAATTTCTACACCTTAATTTTTTTCTTGCCTGCCATAGTCATAGCAGATTCTATTGGCATTTCTTTACCTTTAAGCAAAATATGCCAATATATCCAACGAAACATCACCTTGCCGTAATGATTTATTTTTGTGTTTTGCAACAATCCAAAAGGACCTATACCGGGCAATGGAAATGTGCCGGGCAAGGGTTCGGTATCATAATTAAAATCTATGAGGGCACCTTTTCCATATCCTGTTTCAATATAACAGTTGGCATGTCCATCGAAACTTGCCAGCAACGGACGGCCTTCCATGGCATTCAAAAGGTTTTCGTACAATATTTCGGCAGCAAAATGAGCCACTGAACCTGCTTTGGAAGTAGGTAGATTGGCTGCATCGCCCAACACAAAAATATTTTGAAACTGATTGGATTGCAAGGTGTGTTTATTGGTCGGAACATAATTTAAATCGTCGCCCAAACCGCTGCGACCTATCATTTCGGCACCTTTATTTACCGGGACAATGGTCAGCACATCAAAAGGAACTTCCTGCTCATCGTAAGAAATAAGTTTTTTGGCCTCGGTGTCGATTCTTTCAATATAAAAATCGGGTACAATGTTGATGTTTTTTTCTTTCATCAATTCGCTGAGCATTATGGTGGCCACAGGCTTGGTAAAAGCACCCGAAAGTGGGGTAACATAAGTGATATCTACTTTGTCGCGTATGCCTTTATGTGTGAAATAAGCATCGGCAAGAAAAACAAACTCCAATGGAGCTACAGGACATTTAAATGGCAAATCGGCTATAGAAACCACCAGTTTGCCGCCTTCCCAATATTTCAAATATTCATGAAGAGCAAGGGCGCCTTCAATCGTATAAAAGTCGAAAATTTCTTTATACCACAATTTATCTTTAAGCCCGGGAGTTTCTTCAGGACAAGTGGCAGTGCCTGTTGCAATAATCAGAAAATCGTAATTCAACACCTTGCCACCGGCCAATAGAACTTTGTTTTCAGCAGCTTCAATTTTATCGATTTCAGCAAAAATCATATTAACTCCTGCGGGGATAAAATTGGTTTTTGGCTTAATAACATCAGTCTTGGTATAGATCCCGAAAGGAATAAATAAAAATCCTGGTTGGTAATAATGAGTTTTGTGCTGGTCCACAATTGTTATTTCCCATTGTTCGGTATCTAGCGCTTTACGCATTTTGTTTGCCATCATGGTTCCTGCGGTGCCCGCTCCAAGAATTAATAATCTTTTCATGACATTATTTTATATTTTCGGTTATGCTTAAATAGTTAACTTTAATCTGGTATTATTGAAATCAAAATATTGAATCAAACAATAACCCGACAAAATTAAATTTACTTTCATTTCAACGAATAAAAATCAATGTGAACAAATACAACAAATGATGTGATTTGAATCACATTCTAAAAGAATTTTAATACCTTTACCCCATTATTTCTATTACTAATGAATAAATGTGATAATTGTACCGACAAATGTGTGATGTATGGAATGATTGACGAATCATTTCTAAAGAACCATCATGCCCAGCTAAGTTTTAAAAAGGGGGATATCATTTTTCGTGAAGGAACTTTTTCTAATAATGTGGCTTTTCTTAAATGTGGTATTGTGAA
>CAYYQJ010000554.1:0-2725 GCA_964473775.1 uncultured Bacteroidales bacterium
CTTTTTTCATGAGATATTTTTCGCGGCCAAACTTTTCCATGGCTTTGGTGTCTTTAGAAAGTGCGGTGACAAGGTCTTTGTTTTTCTGAATTTCGTCAACATAATATTTTTTTTGCTGCAGCAGGGCATTGAGCTCTTTTCGTTGCTGAAACTGGCTTAAAACATTGTCGTTATCGAAAAAACCAACCCATACCACAAAGCCAATTGTTGCCACGATAAATGGGTTTCTAATAATTCTCCAGAAAAATAAAAGTACTTTTTTCATAATACCACAAAGATAAATAAAGATGATTGGATTTTGGACAATGGATGATTAATTTTTATTAACCGCTGCCTGTCAGTTATTGAAATCGGCCAATTGTTGGTGGGTGAGTTTTCCGTTTACCCAGGTATTGTCGAGCACAGCATTGTATTTGTTATAGAAATTGATGGCGGGTTGGTTCCAGTCCAACACCTGCCAGTGCATGCGTTTGGCATTGGTTTCTTTGGCTTTGGCTATCACTGCTTCGAACAAAAGCTTCCCGATTTTATTTCCGCGCAGGTGTTCTTTTACAATGATATCTTCGAGATAAAGACATTTGCCTTTCCATGTGGAATAGCTGAAATAATAGAAGGCCATGCCTGCCAGCTGATGGTCGGTATGGGCGAGAATTACATGGAAAATTGGGTTTTCGGAGAAGCCATCTTTTTCGAGTTCTTCGGGGGTTATGGTTACTTCGTGAGGGGCTTTTTCGTATAAGGCGAGCTCTTTGATGAGTTGGATGATTTCGGGGATGTCGGATTTTTGGGCTTTTCGGAGTGTGATATTCATGTTGGTGTAGGTTTTTATAATCCAATTTGATGGGCAATTTGTTTCATGGCGTTGACGGCGATTTCGGCAAATTGGGGTAAAGCTATGCCTGTTTTTTCGCATTCCATGATGTTTTCGCGACTGACGGAGGCGGCAAAGGCTTTTTCTTTCATGCGTTTAACCACCGAATTGGGTTTTACGGAAGCGATTTTTTTATCAGGATATACATAAGTGGTGGCCTGAATCAGTCCGGTGATGGTTTCGCCGGCAGCCAGTGCATGTTGAAACAAATTGCTGCGGGCTATGCCTGTGGCCATTTCGTTGTGATGTTTTATGGCGTCGATAATATCGGCATCCACTTGGTTGGCTTCAAGTATTTTGGCGGTTTCGAGTCCGTGAGTGTAAGGGTCGGCGTTGGTGATTTCTACATCCAAATCGTGGAGCAAACCAGCCAAAGCCCATTTATCTTCGTCCTGACCTAAATGTTTTGCCAAAGCCCTCATGACGGCTTCGGAGGCCAGAGAATGCCATATCATTCGCTCGCTTTTGATGTATTGGTTTAAGAGGGTGGTCGCTTCTTGTCTGTTCATTAATTAAGTAGTGTTATAAATTAAAATGTTTTGTTGTCATGTTCATTAGGCACGACATTTATGTCGTGTATTGAATGCCTATACTGATTTGGCTTTAGCCAAAAATAATCATTGCTTAATAATTCCGAATCCATATCCTTAATTATTTTTGGCTAAAGCCGAATTGAATATCACTTGCATTCAACGCCATAAATGGCGTTGCTAATGATTTTGATTGGTTAGATTTACAGATGATTAAGGTTTCCATAATTATTTCTTAATAATGTCGAATCCATATCGTTCAATAAATTTATCATATTCCTGCTGAAATGTGTATTTTTTATGATGTTCCTCCTGTTGGGAGATGTAATTCCTGACAATTTGAATTTTATCATCACCTACTCCAACCGCCAAATATTCATCTTGCCATTCAAATTTTTCTTGAGTGAGTTTATTTTTATTTATCCAATAGGATGATTCTCCTTTTAATAGTTGTGCAATTTTACCAATACTTAAATCATCGTTTAAAGAGATAAGGCAATGAACATGTTCTTTATAACCATTAATAAAATCCACGAAAATATTCTTATCTCTTGCATTTTCCCGAATATGAGTAAATACTTTGTCTCTGATATTATCAGATAAAAGTGGGATTCTGTTTTTTGTTGACCAGATATAATGGACGTAAACCTTAATAAATGACATGATAGATTATTATTTTTGGCTAAAGCCGTATTGGATACTGTATGCTGTCAACGCCATAAATGGCGTTGCTAATTATTTTTTCTTGCATTATCTATTAATTAATGTGAATCAATTCCGTAAAACATCAAAAACAGATGATCCAATATTTTTAAAATTTCGGCGCAATATTCGTTCACTGCTTTTACGCTTCCGGGAAGTGCAAAGATAAATGTATTCCCAATAATTCCGGCAACAGAGCGACTGATAAGGGCATTGGGTTTTTCTGCACCATACTTCATTCTTACAAAATCCATGATGCCGGGAATTTCTTTGTCGAAGAGAGGTTTTAACACATCCACAGTGATGTCTCTGGCTCCTATGCCTGTTCCGCCTGTGGTGAAAATGATGTCGAACTTATCTTTAACTGAGTTTGAAATCATGCTTCTCAATTGGTCGGCATCATCAGGAATGATGGTGTTGACGGCTTCGAAAAGACGGTTGGAATTTTTGTAGTGTTCGGTAAGATGTTCGTTGATGCGGGGGCCGCTTCTGTCGGCATATTCTCCAATACTGGCTCTGTCGCTTAGGGTGATAATATGTGCTTTGAAAACTTTAGGCTGATATTCCAACACATCGCCAGATCGGAAGAGCACACGTCTGAACTCCAGTCACCTGAAGCTAT
>CAYYQJ010000555.1:0-2718 GCA_964473775.1 uncultured Bacteroidales bacterium
TTATTCCCATGAGTGCAGGACGTACCACTTTAAAAGTATTTCTTTGGATACTGATAAGTCTTTTAGTGATTATTGGCGGCATTGCTGCCTGGTTTTATTTTGGCGATTCGGGCAAACGCAATGCCCTTACAGCCATACCCAACGATGCGGTTTATATTATTGAAACAAATAATCTTACCGATGCCTGGAAAACTTTACAGGATAGTAAAATGTGGAAACATTTGATGCAGAGTCCCAAGTTTGATAAAATCAATTCAAGTGCCACTTCGCTCGACTCTTTGATAAAGGGCAACAAAACCCTTGATATGCTGTTTGCCGACCGTCAGATGGTGATTTCTGCCCACATGATTACACTTACCGATTACGATTTTTTGTTTGCCATAGATTTAAAAAAGGCCTCAAAGGTTTCGTTTCTAACCAATTATATCAAAGATATTGTTGGCTATTTTGATTACAGTTATGGCAAACGAAACTTTCAGGGTACCGAAATAATTGAACTTACAAATACTGTTTCTCACGAAATCATTTCGCTTTGTTTCATCGACAATTTGTTGGTATGCAGTTTCTCGCCCATGCTGATAGAGAAATCCATCAAACAAAAAGATTCTGAATTCTGGACCAAAAACCCCAATGTGCGTTTTGTTTCCACAGAAATAAAAGGCAACAAACTTTTCAATCTCTATATCAACTTCAGTCGTGCTGAAGACTTTATGAAATGCTATCTTTCCGAACCCTCCACCTTCGTAAGTTCATTAAGCAAAAGCCTGTTTTTTTCAGCTTTCAATGTTTCTTTTGATGATGAAAAACTGGAATGGAACGGATATACCAGTGTAAACGATAGTGTGCCATCCTATTATAAAGCCATTGCTGATGTATCGCCAGGCAAGTTCAAGGCTTATGAAATCATTTCAGATAAAGCTGCCTTATATGCTTCTATGAGTTTCAGCAGTTCCGAAACCTTTTTCAATAATCTGAAATCGGTTTTCAAATCAGAAGACACCACCAAGGCTCAGGATTACGAAAAGAGCATTAAAAAAGTGGAAAAGATACTGAAAGTGAATCTGCAGGACGACTTTTTTAGTTGGATAGGAAACGAGCTTGCTTTCGTAAAACTGCAACCTTCGGCCAATGCCAGCGAATATGATGCCATAGCCATTATCAACACCAATGATGTGGACAAGGCCAAAGCCAGCATGGAAAAGATTACAAAGAATGTAAGAAAACGCACCCTGGGCTTGGTGAAGTTTAATGATACGGAATACAAAAATTTTACGATTAAATATCTGGAATATGGATGGTTTCTGAAGCTTTGTTTCGGCAAGTTTTTTGCAAAGTTCGATAAGCCGTATTATCTTTTTATGGAAGATTATATAGTTTTCAGCAATTCTCCTTCTTGTTTGATGGATATGATTGATGATTACACTATGGGAAAAACGCTTTCGCATAATTCAGATTTCATGAAGTTTCTCGATAAATTCGAAACCAAATCAAATATTTCGGTATTTGTGCAGATGCCCAAAATCTATCAGCATTTATACTATTATAGCAATGCCGAAAAACGTAAAGGAATTCACGACAACAAAGAAACCATTCTTGGATTTACCCGTTTGGGATTACAACTGATTTCGGACGATAAAATGTTTAAAACAAAACTCATAGCCGGGTTTGATGAATCGGCTGCCTTCAACAATGATTTGGAAAACATAGAATCAGCCGCCGAAGATTTGTATCTCAACACCATCGATTCAGGGGGATATAAATTAGAAATCAAAGGGGCCAATTTAACTAAAACCGGTCCTGTTAAATTGTATTATGAAGATAGTACTACTTTAAAATCTGAAGGTCGGGTTATCAATGGCAAGCCTGATGGATTGTGGCGCAGTTATTTTAAAGATGGGAAAATTATGAGTGCCGTTACTTATGAAGCTGGGCTGGCACAAGGAATAGCCATGTTTTATTTTGACGACGACAAACAAACCACCCGTGTAGAAATCACGTTTGAAGAAGATAAAATAGAAGGCATTTATCGCGAGTTTTATGAAAATGGCAACCGAAAAGCCATGTTGAAATTCAATGAGGGTGTTCCCGATGGTGATGCAGAGTTTTATTATGATAGTGGAGTAATAAAAATTGAAGGTCGGTATAAGGATGGATTGAAGCAAGGCAAATGGAAACACTATGCCGAAACCGGCGAGCTTGTAAATAAAGAAAAGTGGAAAAAAGATCAGGTAAAGTAATTGGGTAATTATGTTGATTAGGTTAATAAAGGAATTGGGTTGATTGCGGATTAGGTTATGGAGAAAAAACAGAAGAAAACGGGCTTATATTTTGGGTCGTTCAATCCCATTCATATTGGGCATCTGGCCATTGCCAATTATATGCTGGAGTTTACCGATCTGGATGAAATCTGGTTTGTGGTTTCGCCATTGAATCCATTAAAAAATAAGAATACGCTTCTGGCCAATCATCACCGCTATGCTATGGTGATGCGTGCTGTGGAAGATTACTATAAGTTTCATGTATCAAACATAGAGTTTTCGCTTCCCCAACCATCTTACACTATCAATACCTTAGTGGCTTTGGACGATAAATATCCCGATAAACAATTCGTATTAATCATGGGTGCCGACAACCTTGATACATTTCATAAATGGAAAAACTATGAGGCTATTTTGCAATATTACACTCTTTATGTGTATCCACGTCCGGGTCATGATG
>CAYYQJ010000556.1:0-2715 GCA_964473775.1 uncultured Bacteroidales bacterium
TTTCAAGAGTTTGTGGCAGTATGGTTATTTGTACTAAAGGCATAATTTTATTTTTTTTGATGAATGTTTACTATGAATGATGAGTTACTTACGAAAAGTATAAAAAAAAAATAGTTTTGGGCTAAAGCCCTACAGGCTGCTAAAAGCTATTAATTAAATGCCTAATTCAATAAATCATATATTTCAGGCCTCAGCGCCAATTAAATTAGTTTTTTTTGCCTAGAGTTTTAGCAAATGAATTTCCAGACTTGAATCGGATGTCAAATTCATTTTTTTTCGGATACTAATTCGTTGATTCTCTATGGTACGTTGGCTGCGATGTGTCAGGAGGGCAATATCCTTTGTAGTCAAATTCAAACGCAGGAAACTACATATTTTTATTTCAGCGGGCGAAAGATCTGGATAATCAGTAAAAAGTTTTTCATAAAAAACTTCGTGAACCTGCTCGAAACGGGTTTCAAAATCCTTCCATGCATTTTTTGGAACGGCATTATCTATTTGATTTAGTATGCCAGAAAGTGCATCTTTTGCTGAAGGCGCGTTTTCGTCTATAATTTTTTTAATTTGCTCAGCAAGATTTTCACTAAATCCAGTAAAACTTGCCAGATGAATAGCATTAGTAATCAATTCCTTATTCTTTAATTCAAGATTCAATCGGGTTTGTTCCAATTCTGATTTTTCCAATTTGTTCTTGTACAGCGTTTTTCTTCTCTGTAATATAAACAAAAATCCTACTATTAATAGGAAAACTCCAAACGCAAGACTAATGATAATCATTAATCGCGATTTTGATTTTTCCAGTAATATATTTTCGTTTAACCGCGATATTTCAGTTTCCTGCTCTGCCTTATTATATTTCACCTGCAATTCTGCAATTTGATTCTTCACATCCGTTCCCGAAACACTATCTTTAAGGCGATCATAATGCTCCATATGCTGTACGGCAAGTTGAAAATTTCCTAACGACTTATATGATGATATTAAAAGAAATTCTGTTTGTTGTTCCAGATCTAATAGGTTAAGCTTTTTCACCTGCTCTAATCCTGATTTATAATAAATTATTGCCTGTTGATGATTTCCCATTTTTGCATACAATCCGCCACGATTAATTTTATTCAAAATTATTCCCAGCCCAATATTATATTGTTGGCATATTACCATCGAACTATCATAGTAATTATTTGCTATAACCAATTCGTCTCTCTCAGTCAACAAGTTAGCAACATTTAAATATATTTTCGCCAGATCTGCCGACCGCCCCAATTGTTTATATAGTCTCAATGATTTTTTATACGCATCTAAACCCATTTTTGCAGAATCACTATCATAATAGGCCACTCCCAGATTATTATAACTTTCTGCCAATCCCGCCAAAAAATTATTTTTTTGATTAATTTCCACAGAAAGTTTTAAAAATTTCAAAGCTTCTTTATAATTATTCATACTTCTATAAAGCAATCCAAGATTATTATAAATAACAGCCTCAGCTTTTTCATTCTTTTCAAATTTATAAAACGCAAGGGTTTTTAGGTAAAGCCCGGCTGCTTTTGCTTTTTGCCCAGAGTTTTCGGCAATAACAGCTTTACTGTTATAAATTGCAGGTAAAGAATAATAAAAATGGTTTTCTTGTGCTAGTTTTTCAGCTTCTGTCAAAACCGAATCTGCCTTTTCATACAGATTTTCGCTGAATTGTATTTCCGACAGTTCTGTAAGATTAAAAACTCTGTACTTGTTATTATTACTTTCAATAGACATTTTCAATGAAGCATAAATGGCCGAATAGGCTTCTTTTTTATTCTCGAGAATACGATTGCATTTTCCCTTTAGATACAAAGACTGAATTTCTGATTCTTCGTCATAATGATCTTTATTTAACAAAACTGATGAGTCAATAATAATTAAGGCTAGTTTCGGATTTGTTTCTATATATAAGTTTGCTTTCTCGTTAAGTCGTTTTACTTCAGCTGCATAAATTTGGTTTTCTTGTTTGTCACCATCTTTTCTTTCGCATGAAGCAAAAAAAAGAAGTACAATAAATAAAACAATTATACTGCTTGCTTTATTTGGCAAACCATTTAATAACCTATTACACATAAATTTTATCAGCATTATCATTCAAGTAATAAAACATTTAAAAAGAAAGCACATGGCTTTTGAGACCTTAAACTACCTGACAACAATATCAGTAAATAATTTGGCAATCAAATAAAATTAGCGAACTTTGCTTGATAGTGCCGTATAGGTAATTAAAATACAAATGCTTAATATACAAAATTTAAACGGCGACAAAGTTAGATAATACTTGATAGAATCAAAATTAAATTCGAGTTTAGATTCGAGTTTTACTTTTTAAAAGACTATTCTTTTCATCCCCAAAACTCATATATGGCTAGATAACACTACTTACTATTGTTTTATGTTGTCTCTTTCATGGGTTGAAATCCCAACATTTTAATTTTCCATAAATTAGATAGAAAATAATTTTCGAGGATTTTAAAAATTAGATATTTCGAAGCGGACAACCAAACGAAGTGAGCTCATGAACACATTAACCCACATTGCAGCTAAGTCTCCGTGATTAGGGTCTGCTGAAAAACTCAGTCAATTATCATCCTTTCAATTTGATGAGAGCAGGATAAAACTGTTTTGAACATGCCAAACATTCTTTATCGTTATCAAATCGATATTGGAATATTTTCGACAAGTTTGCTGAAA
>CAYYQJ010000557.1:0-2711 GCA_964473775.1 uncultured Bacteroidales bacterium
CACGGCTCTGAACACTCTTTCCCTACACGACGCTCTTCCGATCTGATTTATATTCAAACCAGAAATCAAACAAATCGCCTAAAATGAACAATTCTGAAGCATCGGTTTTAATAGTGTCGAGCCACATCACCAGTTTTTTTTCGCGTTCCAGACTTTTGGCTTTATCGGGAATACCCAAATGGCAATCGGAAACAAAATATATTTTCTTATTTTCGGTAGTCAAGGTGTTATAATTTCAGGTAAAAGGTTCAGTAAATTAAAATTTATAGTTCTTATACAGCCAGGCTGACAATTGCTGGTCGGTAATGCCACGTTTCACGATTCGTCCATCGCTGTTGATCAAAATGGCATAAGGAATATTTTCCAAAGCATATTGTTTCACCACGGGCGATTCCCATTCCATAAGGTCGCTTACATGAATCCAGTTTAGCTTATGTTCACGAACCACTCCTTCCCAAGTCTGACGATACTTATCTAAAGAAACAGCAAAGATGTTGAACCCTTTAGGTGCATATTTTTTTTGTATCCACTTAAAATCATCCAGTACATTCAGGCTTGGTTGACTGGCGGCTGCCCAAAACAACAACAAAGTGGCATGACCTTTTTGAGACGACAATGATTGCATCACACCGCCAATGTTTTTCATGGTAATATCAGGGGCAATCATTCCCGAATCGAGTTTTGCAGCTGCCTGTCGCTGTTGTGTTTTGAATTTTTCAATATCGGTAACATGGGCATGTAATTCTTTAACGAAATCTAAATCAGGATACAATTGCACCAGCGAACTGTCGAGCATTTTGAAATAAATAAAATGGTCGCGTTCGTTCAACACCTTTTGCTGCCCAAATTTTTGATAAATAGCAAATAAAGATGCAAGTGAAGCAGGGTTTTTCTGAATGAAACCCTGAACATATTTTTGCTGATCTTCAAAAATAATCTGATAAGCCGAATCGCATTTGGTTTTGATGTTTGCCAAATCAGGATTATCTTTAATTACATTGAACAATGAATCAGTCTTTATGTAATTTCTGCGTGTATGTGTGTTCAACTCCCCCAGAAGTTCTGATCCTTTTGAACCACTTACCTGATATTCCCTGGCTAGTTGGCGACAATTACCTGTTAATTCCAGAGATTCGCCTTTATCCAACAACAGATTAATAAAATTGTCGTTGGCCAGTTTCAGCATATAAAAACAGATGGAGTTTGGCTTAAACTCAAAACGAAATTCGCCGTTATCATCAATTTTTACAGAATCGCAAGGTTTCAGGCTATCGGCTTTTATTTGAACCAATACTATTTTTTCGCCATTTGAATTTTTAAGCTTCCCATGAATAACAATCTTATCAGAGGCTTGTTTGTTACTATTTCCACAGCCTCCGGCCAGAATGCCACTTGCTGCAATAACAACAATAAGTAATAGATAAATTTTAATATGAATTCTTTGCATCGTTTGATTTATTCCGTATTGCCAAAAGGAAACATGTTAGGAGTATATGTCAGAACCAGAGTCCCCAATCGGTTATCAAGGCCCATAACGGGACAGATGCACATAATATTGCCATTGGCATCATTTTGTGATGTAACTTCATTAATGCCGCCCAATTGATTTGCAACAGGCCCGGGATAAATATTGCCTTCATATTTTTTATTGGTCGACAATGTCACAATTCCATCCGTTTTAATCAGCGAGATGTCTTTCAGATCGGCTTTTTTAACCATTTCGGTCATGTAGATATTCACCTGATCCATGTTATTGCGCAGCATTTCCGAACGAACGGCCCACGAAAAAACACGTGTCAGAGTTTCGATATTTTTTTTATTATTATCGGTAATGCTGGCATTGGCTTTGGTTCGTATATCTGTAATTTCAGATTTCTGTTGTTTTTTCAGATTTCCAATTTCAATTTGTTTCCAGGTATAGATAGCTGTTGGAATGATTATTAATAAACCTAAAATAATAATTAAAACAATAGTTTGTGTACTTAATTGTTTCTTTTTGGGGCTGTGGATGATTTCTTTATCAGACATAATTTTTTGTATTTGAATACAAACCTACAAAAATTTTGAAAATTAAATTTGATTTTTGTTTGGAAACTGATTTAAATTTTGTGGTGTTTAATAAAATTTTACTATTTTTGCACTCAAATTGGTACTATGGCCGAGCGGTCAGGCAGAGGTCTGCAAAACCTCCTACAGCGGTTCGAATCCGCTTGGTACCTCAACTTGAACAGTAGTTCAGATAGTTGCAAAGTTGTGTAATGCCAGTGTACTTTCAAAAAAGTACCATTTTGTCATGTACTACTTTTGTACTACCAGCGAATGAAAAGGGGATTCTTTAAAAAGGTCCCCTTTTTTTATTTTCGTAAAAAACGTTCACACTCGTTTGGATTGTGGAAAGAATTTTTTTTTAAATTTCATTACTGATATTTTTAAATTTTGTGGAGTGATGCACTATTCTGATACTTTAAAATTTTGCTATTTCAACAGTTCATTGAAGTCGATATAGTAGGAGATTCTTGCCAGAATTTTTAATAGTGCCTTTAAAATTTTCAGGGGACTTGCATAGCAGGGACACAATAAATTTATTGATTCTTATGTACCTTCACCATTTCAATAAACTAAACATTTTATTTGAGAATGATTGTAAAAATTGCCAATAAAGCAAATAGATCGGAAGAGCACACGTCTGAACTCCAGTCACCTGAAGCTAT
>CAYYQJ010000558.1:0-2708 GCA_964473775.1 uncultured Bacteroidales bacterium
TAGGTGGAGTGGAAACACTTATTCAACATCCTGCTTCAATGACACATTCGAAAATACCCAAAGAAAAACGCGAAAAAGCGGGTATCACTGATGGATTGGTACGTTACTCTGTTGGCATTGAAGACATCAATGATATTATTGAAGATTTAGAACAGGCTCTAAATAAAATTTAAGTAGTTATCATCGATTAAGATTTTATTAGTACTTTTACAGGAAATTTTTAATAGGAAACAGAGAATAGGGAATAATGAAATGAGAGTAGGGAATTCTCTATACTCATTACTTGTTACTGAAAACTTGATACTGAATGCTGAATACTAAAACAAAATGTCCTCTTCTGGTAAAATATTATTTCTTGTACTATTCTGCTTTTTAGCTATCAATAATACCAAAGCTCAAAAAGTAGCGGTGGTATTGAGTGGCGGTGGTTCAAAAGGTTCCGCACATGTAGGCATGTTGAAGGCCATGGAAGAAAACGGAATTCCAATAGATTATATTGCCGGAACCTCAATGGGGGCTATAGTAGGTAGTTTATACGCTGCCGGAAATACCCCTGATGAAATTGAAAAAATCATTACTTCTCCCGAATTTCTTAGCTGGGCCAAAGGCGAAATTCAGGAGAAGTATATTTATTATTTTAAAAAGGATTTACCCGACGCATCCTGGTTGAATTTTAAATTCAACTACGATTCCATCTTAAGCTATAAGTTACCAACTAATATCATATCGCCTTTTCAGATTGATTTTGGCTTTATGTATTTTCTGGCTGCAGCAGGAGTGGCCTGCAACAATAACTTCGATAGTTTGTATATTCCTTTCCGCTGTGTGGCATCAGATATTGCTGATAAAAAAGCAGTTTCATTTTCGAAAGGTTATTTTCCTGAGGCTGTAAGAGCTTCCATGACTTATCCCTTTTATTTTCGTCCCATCAAAATAGACAATCGCCTGCTTTTTGATGGAGGTATGTATAACAACTTTCCGGCAGATATCGCATTAAAAGATTTCAATCCGGATGTGATTATTGGATGTAATGTGGCATCCAATTACAATTCGCCTGATGAGAATGATATTAAATCGCAGTTGCAGAATATGCTCACCACCAATACAAATTACAGCATTATTTGTGACAATGGCGTATTAATATCCCCCAAACTAAACAAGGTTGCGGTTTTGGATTTTACAACTGCCAAAGCCTTTATTGAGTCGGGCTATGAAGCCACTATCGAAAAAATGCCTGAAATAAAAAAACTGGTTCATGATTCAGTCTCTGTTTCAAAACGAAACAGTGACCGTAAAAAATTTCTGGATAAGAAACCACCTTTGATATTTGATTCCATTTCCATTGAAGGAGTCAATAAATTTCAGGCAGTTTATATCCGCAAATCTATTATGCACCGCGATTCCACTTTTGATATAGAACAATTAAAACAGGAATATTTCAGGCTGCTTGCCGACGATAAAATAGAATCCATCTATCCAAAAGCCTATTTTAATAAGAAAACGGGAAAGTTTGCGCTCAGCCTGAATGTGAAAAGAGACAGAAACTTTGCTGCGCAGTTTGGAGGGTTAATTTCCTCAAGCAATATTAACGGCGCTTATGTGGGTTTGCAATACAAATATCTGGGACTTATGGCAGCCAAGATATCAGTAAACTTTTATATTGGCAGATTCTATAGTGCCGCACAGATAAAATCGAAATTTGATTTTCCGGCCCAGCATCCTTTTTACCTTGATGCTTCCGTAGGTTTTAACAAATGGGATTATTTCAAAACAACCATACGTTTTTTTGAGGACAAACTCCCATCCTATCTACTTGAGAATGAAATCAATTTTATTGCCGATTTCGGCTTTCCAGTTAAGAACAAAGCCAAATTTGTTTTCGGCCCATCCTTTGCACGAAGCATTGAAAACTATTACCAAACCAATATTTTCACAAAAACAGATACCGCCGACCAAACAAAATTCGATTTTTTCACAACGCATACTCAGTATGTTCAAATATCTCATAACGAAAAACAATATCCTACCAGTGGGAAATCTTTTTTAATGGATATCCGATATGTGGTTGGAAAAGAAATGAATGTTCCGGGGTCAACTTCTGTTTCAAAAGAAATTTTCAGAAAAGTGACTAATTGGATACAATTTAAAATTCAGTACGACAATTATTTTAAATCCAGAACCATTTATAAATTCGGTATTTTCGCCGAAGCAGTTATTTCCAATAAACCTCTGTTTAATAATTACACTTCTAGCCTGTTATCTGCCCCTGCTTTTCAACCCACTCCCGAAAGCAAAGCATTTTTCCTTCCAAACTACCGTGCCAATGCTTATGGAGCTATAGGCATTAAAAACATCTTGAATATTTATAAAAAAATACATTTCAGACTTGAGGGCTATCTTTTTCAGCCTTATCAGGAAATTTTAACCAATGAAAAATATTTGGCTCATTATTCAAAACCATTCCAGTTCAGATCAATTTTAGCTTATGCTGCTGTTGTCTATAATAGCCCGATTTGTCCCATCAGTATAAGCGCTAGCTATTACCATCAAAAAAGCAATCCATTTTCCATCATGTTTAATATCGGATATTTCATTTTCAACAAAAGAGCTTTGGAATAAGATTACAATCTGATATTTGCTTATATTAAAAAAACGGTTAATTCTTTTTTTGAGGTGCTAAGAAAAATACCCTTTAATTCTATACATCG
>CAYYQJ010000559.1:0-2705 GCA_964473775.1 uncultured Bacteroidales bacterium
CCAGAATCAAAGAAGTCTTATCCAGATTGAAGATTACGGATATCAATCAACCCGTAGGCGAACTTTCCGGAGGGCAGCGCAAACGTCTGGCTCTCGCAAAGGTTTTGATTGAAGATACCGATATGATGATTCTGGATGAGCCTACCAATCATCTTGACATTGATATGATTGAATGGCTCGAAGAGTTTCTTTCCAAACAAAATCTCAGCCTGATTCTGGTAACTCATGATACATATTTTCTTGATAAAGGTTGTGACGAAATCATGGAAATGGAAACGGGAAATATGTTTCATTATAAAGGCAACTATGCCTATTATCTTGAAAAGAAACAGGAGCGATTGGAGACTGAAAAGATTGAAAAAGAACGTGCCCAAAATCTTTACCGTAAGGAACTCGACTGGATGCGACGTATGCCTAAGGCACGTACAACCAAATCAAAAGCCCGAATTGAATCATTTTATTCTCTTCAGGAAAAAGCCAGCAAGAGGCTTGATGCCGGAAGCATCGAACTTCAGGTTGGCGAAACCAGAATAGGAGGGAAGGTGTTGGAGATGAATAATGTCCGCAAGACATTTGGCGATTTTGTGGCTGTGGATGATTTCACTTATACCTTTAAAAAAGGCGAACGCATAGGTGTATGTGGCAAAAATGGTGTGGGGAAAACTACCCTTATTAATATAATAGTAGGAAATCTTCGTCAGGACAGGGGCAAAATTTCGGTCGGACAAACCATTGTATTCGGATATTTTTCGCAGGAAGCCATTAAACTCATTGAAGACAAGCGTGTACTCGAATCGGTGAAAGAAGTGGCCGAGGTCGTTCGGATAGGAAAGCACGAAATGTCGGCAACTCAGTTTCTGCATCATTTTGGGTTTTCGCATAGTGTGCAGTATAGCAATGTTTCCACACTGAGTGGGGGAGAGCGCCGCCGTTTGCAACTGCTGATGGTGCTGATAAAAAATCCCAATTTCTTGATATTAGATGAGCCTACCAACGATTTGGATATTCAAACCCTGAATGCTTTGGAAGATTTTCTGAACGAATTCAAAGGCTGCTTGCTTATCATTTCTCACGACAGGTATTTTCTCGATAATCTCACCGACCATCTTTTTGTGTTTGAGGGTGAGGGCAAAGTGAAAGATTTTCCAGGCAATTATACCGAGTATGCTTTGTATAAAAAGAAAAAAGATGCTTTGCTGAAAAAAACGGACAAACCCAAAACTCTGCCTTCAAAAACCACCAATGATTTATCCGCTGCCAAAAAGCCTACCTATAAGCAAACCAAAGAATTCGAAGCTTTGGAAATCGAAATAGATCAATTGGAAACCGAGAAGAAACTCCTGCTGGAGAAAATGAATCGAGGCGAGGGCTCGCCTGAAGATTTCACCACCTATGGCATACGCTATGCCGAAATTGAATCCCTGCTCGAAACCAAAACCGAAAGATGGATGGAGCTTGCAGAACTTTTTGAAGAATAACATCCCAAACTAAAGTCCTAATAAATGAAAAAACTACTCTTAACTCTTAGTCTAATCTTTCTGATAGGCTCGTCATTTGCCCAATATTTAATTACAATTGGATTAAATCAACCCGATACCAATCGTGGTTTTCCAATTATGAAGGCCCTAAAACACAGAGCATCGGTTAACAAATTCGACACCACTTCATTGAAATTGCAGGATATATCCGATTTGCTTTGGGCTGCCAACGGCATCAATCGTCCTGAAATTGGAAAGCGCACCGCACCCTCTGCCATGAATTGTCAGGATATTGATGTGTATGCACTGATGAAAACGGGGGCATATTTATATGATGCGGCAAAGAACACGCTTAATTTGGTTGCACTAGGCGACCATCGCAAACTGGCTGCCAGTCAGCAGGATTTTGTGAACGATGCTCCAATTATTTGCCTGATGGTTTCTGATATTTCCCGATTTACCCGTGGCAACGATTCCACAAAAATGGTTTGGGCAGCCGAAGATGCAGGCATGGTTTCGCAAAATATTGGCCTGTTTTGTGCCGGTGTGGGCCTTGCCACCCGCCCCAGAGTTACTATGGATGCAGATAAACTCAAAGTCATTCTGAAATTAAAACCCTCTCAGCATTTGATGCTTAACAATCCTGTTTCATACTGCGATTTTTGATTAGAGCCTGGTTATTTTGTGGTCTTTTATTTTGATTGATGATTAATGTATCTGACTTCAAGCTTCCGACTTCTGTCTTCGGACTTCCGTCTGCGAAAAATAATTTCCTATGGTTAAACAAAAAATACTATTTTTGCAATGACGTTTAGGGTTAAATGTCTTCGCCTGTATGGAGAGGCGATTAGGGGGATAAAATAAATAAAATCAGGTTTTAAAAACCAAAAATGATATTTTCAAAAGTTAAAACTGTCATTTTGACAGCAGTTTGTTTATTGTGTTTTTCGGGAGTTTTGTTCGCGCAAAATGAAGATAAAACTTTTGGAATTATCGAAAGTATGAACGATAGCATCGATTTGCGTTCTAATTTTTATGACGAAACCGATTCTTTATCCGAATATTTTCCTGCCAGCGACCTTTATGAATCATGGGATAATGATGGTATTTATTACCCAAAAGTTGATTTTTCGGCAAAAAAAGACACCACCATCATTGTTTTATGTGATAATAAAACCAACTTTTTTGAGATCGGAAGAGCACACGTCTGAACTCCAGTCACCTGAA
>CAYYQJ010000560.1:0-2703 GCA_964473775.1 uncultured Bacteroidales bacterium
GCCCATCCGCATCCGCGCGAGCGCAAATATAACGAAGTGTTGCGCCATCATATTCCCTTGCTGATTTGCGGAGGGGCTTTAAAAGACGAATACAGAGGTCGCGTAATGAGCAAAACCGCTTCGCAGGTGGATATGTCGGCTACCATACTCGGACAGTTGAATATTAATAGCAAAGATTTTACCTGGAGCAAAAACAACCTGAACAAATATGCCAAAGGCTTTGCTTTTTATACCTTCGATAATGGTTTTGGGTTTATTACCGACAGCAGCGAAGTGGTTTACGACCACAACCTGCAATCGACCATTACCTCCATAAGCAAATATCCCGGAGCCAATCCCGCCAAAACCCTGCATCAGGGCAAAGCCATGCTGCAACTGATGTTTCAGCAGTATATTGATTTGTAGTTTGGAGTGGGGAGTGGGGAGATGAGGAATGATGAATGACTCAACACTGAAAAGCAAAAGAAATTTAAAGAATGCCACTGATTCACTAATTTCTTTTTAATTACATTTTGGGGTTGCTCAAGGTTGATTTGGGGAATTTCGGTGTCGTCTTCCGGATTTACTGTGCTCTCTTTTGGAATTACTGTGGTCTCTTTTGGAAATACTGTGTCGTCTTCTGAAAAATACAGGTCGTCTCGGAGTGTCTCACGGTCGTCTCGGGTCGTCTCTCGGTCGTCTCGGAGTGTCTCACGTTTTTCACGGAGTGTCTCTCGGGTGACACGGATATGCGTAGGGATGATTCGGATGGGCGGTGGGTTGTTTTGGGTTTGCTATAGTGACACAATGGCCGATTTCGGGTTGTCGCGGATTGTCTCTTGTTTGATTTGGATTATCTCTCGGTCGTCTCGGGGTATCTCTTGATTGATTCGGAGTGTCTCAACTGACACTTTGGCCGATTCTATGTTGTTTTGACCCATCTCGCGTTTGATTCGAACTGTCTCTTGTTTGATTCGAATGGTCTCATTGTTGGTTTTAACTATCTCGCGGTTGATTCGAACTATTTCATGATAGTATATGGTGACGCGGATGAGGTATGAATTTTAACCCCAACCCCTTAAAAAGGGGCTATAATATATTGGTAGGTGCATTTGGCTTATTGGGAAGATGGGTTATTATTTTGGAAAGGCTGAGCCTTTCTGGATAGATGGAAGGAGGATTTTTATTTATTTTTTTTTAGTGAAAGGGGATTAATTTATTTTTTTGATTTTGAGATTTGTATGTGACAATGACTGGCGGGAAGTTGAATTTTTTTTTTGGAAAATAAAAAAATATTTTGGTGTTTTGGAAAATGTCATTATTTTTGCGGTCTCATTTAATAAGAAATATGAGAAACATTAAGAAAATAGAAACAAAATAGAAACTTTTAAAATTTAAAAAGATGAAAGACACACAGAGAAATCTTTATGACATGGGCGGTGTGATGCTTAATTTATTGCAAACGTTTATATCAATTTGGGGTACCAATTTGAAGTTTAAAGCTAATGTTAACAGGATTAAAGATGTAAGAGATAAGATTGCGGTTGTTGCAGGCATACAAATTACTTCGGCAAAAGGAGCTACAAAGGGGGAACATTATTGTTGGAGTGTGGCTGCGGATATTGCAGAGCATGTTTGTTTTGGATTGAAGAGTTATTTTGAAGATGAGGATGATGACATTAGCCTGGGAGAGATTAATTATACTTATTCTGATTTTGCTTATGGTGCGAGATTGGATGCCTTGAATAAGATGAAGAAGGTGGCTGAATTGTTGGAGCCAATAACTATTACTGACTTAGAAGATTATTTTGTTTTAGCTACTGATAAAACAGAATTGCATGATGCGATAGAAGCTTTTGAGGCATCGGTGCCTGAGCATGATACTATTGTTGCAACCACAAGTACGGCAACTGAAGAATTGCCTGAATTGTTTACAACTTATAGGAAGGAAATTTATAGGTTGGACAATAGAATGAAGGCTTTGAAGAAAACACAGCCTACTTTTTATAAAGCCTATAAGAATTCGAGAAAGATAAAGAATTTAGGAAAGGGACAGCAGGCTGCGGAAATGACTTTGATGGCAAAGGAGTTTTTGGCTGTGTTTGGAGCTAAATTTGAGGCCGGTTATTGGTTTACAATAAGAAATCATAGTGGTTATCCTGCTACCGCTATGCTTACAGATAAACCAAATGAGTTGTTGGTTGCCAATGAGGTTATAATTCCGCCACATAGCGATTTGAAGGTGGAGGTTCCAAATGATTTTAATAATGTTTTCGGGCATTGGCTGATGATTTATAATGGGAATAAGTTGGATGATATTCATGTGACTGTAATTATGTCGAAAACAATGAGCCAGAGCAATGCGGATGAGGTTGTGAATTTGGCGAAGGATTGAGTTGGTTTATTAAGTGTCTGAAGTACTTGGAGTGCCTAAAATACTTGAAGTTATAAAAGTTATTATAAAAAAGGCGGGGGCTTGAAGCCTCCGCCTTTTGTTTTTTTGCGTGAAAGTTTGTTTATAGGTTAATGGTTTATTTTTTTGTGCAAACCATTTTCTTTGAATCAATGAGTTTGCCATCAACTATTAAAGCGTAGGTATAAAGTCCGGCGCTTAGGTTTGATGCATAGACATGAAGATTGCCTTTGCCTTTTCCATTTAGTTCAACTGTTTTTATTATGATGCCATTGTTATCGTAGAACATAATTTTTGCATTGCTAACAGTT
>CAYYQJ010000561.1:0-2701 GCA_964473775.1 uncultured Bacteroidales bacterium
AACCCTTTACGAGCACCGTGAGTAGAAATAAAATACTCAAGTACCGTTAAACATTCGCGGAAAGTGGAAAGAATAGGATTTTCGATAATTTCGCCTCCTGTAGCACCAGATTTTTGTGGCTTAGCCATCAAACCTCTCATGCCGCATAACTGACGAATTTGTTCTTTAGAACCACGGGCACCTGAATCAAGCATCATATATACTGGGTTAAATCCCTGCATGTGTTGAGCTAACTGATTCATCAAGGTTTGTGTTAATCTTGAATTGGTATGTGTCCAAACGTCGATAATCTGGTTGTAACGTTCATTGTTGGTAATGAACCCCATATTATAGTTGTTCTTAATTTCGAGTACATCATCTTCGGCTTTGCTGATAAGTTCTGCTTTAATTTCAGGAACTACCAAATCGCCAAGGTTGAAAGATAATCCACCTTTGAAAGCCATGGTAAATCCAAGGTCTTTCATATCGTCAAGAAACTGAGCAGTAAGGGCAGTACCGGATATCTTAAGAATATCACCGATGATGTCACGCAAAGCTTTTTTAGTGAGAAGTACATTTAAATAGCCGTACTCTTTAGGTACAACCTGATTAAATAACACCCTACCAACTGTAGTTTCAATTACTTTTTGAACAATTTCTCCATTTTCTTTTACACCTACTTTTACTTTAATATAGGCATGTAAGTCAACTTTCTTTTCGTTAAAGGCCACAATAACTTCTTCAGGACCGAAAAACGAATATCCTTCACCTTTTACAGGATTTTCAGGAATATTTCTTCTGCCTTTGGTTGTATAATACAGACCTAAAACCATGTCCTGAGAAGGAACCGCAATTGGCGCTCCGTTAGCAGGATTCAGAATATTATGAGAAGCCAACATCAAAATCTGGGCTTCCATAACAGCAGCATTACCTAAAGGTAAATGCACAGCCATCTGGTCACCGTCGAAATCGGCGTTAAAAGCAGTACAAACCAAAGGATGAAGCTGAATGGCTTTTCCTTCAATCAGTTTTGGTTGAAAAGCCTGAATACCCAAACGGTGAAGTGTTGGAGCACGGTTTAGCATTACAGGATGTCCTTTCAATACGTTTTCGAGGATGTCCCAAACTACAGGATCTTTTCTGTCAACAATTTTCTTAGCCGATTTAACCGTTTTTACGATGCCTCTTTCGAGCATTTTACGGATAATAAAAGGCTTAAATAATTCAGATGCCATTTCTTTAGGAATACCACACTCATTTAATTTGAGATCCGGACCTACCACAATAACAGAACGACCTGAATAGTCAACTCTTTTTCCTAATAAATTCTGACGGAAACGACCTTGCTTTCCTTTTAAACTATCACTCAAAGATTTTAAAGCTCTGTTTGATTCAGTTTTAACGGCATTGGCTTTTCTTGAATTATCAAATAAAGAATCAACAGCTTCCTGAAGCATACGTTTTTCGTTACGTAAAATTACATCAGGTGCTTTAATTTCAATCAGTCGTTTTAGTCGGTTGTTTCTGATAATAACCCTACGATATAAATCATTAAGGTCGGAAGTTGCAAAACGGCCTCCATCCAAAGGAACCAAAGGACGCAATTCAGGTGGAATAACCGGAACGACTTTAACAATCATCCATCCAGGGTTATTTTCCATTCTCTGATTTGCTTCGCGGAAAGCTTCCACTACCTGAAGGCGTTTCAAGGCTTCCTGTTTTCTTTGCTGTGAAGTTTCTTTATTGGCTTTATCACGCAAAGTATAAGATAGTTCATCAAGATTAAGACGAGTAAGCAACTCATAAAGCGCTTCAGCACCCATCTTAGCGATGAATTTATTAGGATCAGTATCATCTAGATATTGATTTTCTTTAGGAAGAGTTTCTAAAATTTCGAAATATTCTTCTTCAGTAAGAAAATCCAGATAATTGAGGTCGGTCTTGATTCCAGCGTTTATAACAATGTATCTTTCGTAATAAATGATGGTTTCAAGTTTTTTTGATGGTAGCCCAAGAAGAGCACCAATTTTATTCGGCAAAGACCTGAAAAACCAAATATGAGCAACAGGAACAGTAAGTTGTATATGACCTACTCTTTCTCTTCTTACCTTTTTTTCAGTAACTTCAACGCCGCACCTATCACAAACGATACCTTTGTATCTGATTCGTTTATATTTTCCACAATGACATTCCCAGTCTTTCACCGGTCCAAAAATTCTTTCACAAAACAAACCATCTCTTTCAGGTTTGTAAGTTCTGTAATTAATTGTTTCCGGTTTCAATACTTCCCCACTCGAACGTTCAAGAATATGTTCGGGTGAAGCAAGGCTTATTGTTATTTTAGAAAAATTTCCTTTTGTGTTTAATTCTTTTCTAAATGCCATAATACATTATTTCTAAATTCCAAAATTGGGGAATAAAATTATTCATCGAAAGTAATATTTAGTCCTAATCCTCTCAATTCATGAACAAGAACGTTGAAAGATTCTGGGACACCTGGTATAGGCATATTTTCTCCTTTTACAAGAGCTTCATAGGCTCGGGCACGTCCGGTAACATCATCAGATTTTATCGTAAGAATTTCCTGTAGGATATTAGCAGCACCAAATGCTTCTAATGCCCAAACTTCCATTTCTCCGAATCTTTGTCCTCCAAACTGTGCTTTACCTCCTAAAGGTTGCTGAGTAATTCACGAATACGGTCCAATAGAACGAGCATGCAT
>CAYYQJ010000562.1:0-2697 GCA_964473775.1 uncultured Bacteroidales bacterium
ATCCTTTAGCAAGAACATTGGCATCATTTGCCATATCAAATAACTGATATTTTATGGATGAACTGCCACAATTTAAAACTAATACTTTCATTTTTTAATTTGATTTAATGTTAATCACTATAAATTTAATAGCCAAAACGGCTGTAATTACTTTATTATAAACAGAATATTTACCACAAACACTACTTTTACGGATTTCCTGAATAATATCCTGCATTTTGTTTTTTCTGTAAAAAAACAATTTTTCAACAAAAGAAAATAATTTATTGATATGAGGGCAAAATATTTTAGATTTTTTTCTCTTGAGCGATTAAAACAATAGTTTCCGGAAATTAACTAATTTTGCTGATAATATGATTTCTGACAGTCTTACAGCCAATCCAAGTCCATTGCCAATTGAAAACTCCTCTGTTTTCAAGAAGTTAATTCAATCGCAGGATGAAGTCAGTAATGCCAATTCAAAAGGATTTTATTTTGAAATTCAAAAAGATTATAAAGTTGGGATCAAACAAAAATTATTTGTGGATGATCGTTCTTTGTGCACTTCCATGTTTTATCAAAAAAACATAACGCAAATAGATTTTCAGCCCCACAGCAGACATACCTTTAATACAGAATGGGTGTTTTTCACCTTTATGATTTGTTTGCTATTTGCAGGCATCTATATTTACAAAAACAGCAACCGGATTTCTCAACTGTTTAAAGCGTTTCTGGTTCCTCATTTTACAAATCAGCTTATCAGAGATGGCAATATCATTCGTGAGTTTTTTATTTATCCATTATTGCTGGTTTATCTCACCTCATTGTACTTGTTGATCACTTTTATATTAAGTCATTTTTTTAATTATGATGTTGGTTTGGCAAAGGGCATACTAATATTTCTTTTCCTGTTTTTCTTTTTCCTTTTTAAAATTGTTGGCATTAATATTATCGGAAAGGTTTTTCAAACCTCTTCAGAAACCACAGAATACCTAACCAACTATATAATTTTCTCGGTTGTATTCGGTATGTTTTTATTCCCCTTTGTGTTCTTTCTGATTTATATCACTCCGACTTTTTCAATTTTATTAATTTATATTATACTAACAATCTTAGTTTTAACTAATTTCTACAGAACCATCAGGGGATTAATAATCGGACTAAATTCGAAACGCTATAATTTGTATTACTTATTTCTGTACCTTTGCACCATTGAAATTTTACCGATAGGCATATCGGTTAAACTGTTGATAACCTTTTATTTAACAGGAGATTTTCTAAAGTAATTAAACATTAATGAACGAAAAACCTACTGCTTTGAAAGTTAAAAATATAATCATATCGCAACCAGAACCACAGAATTACGAAAAATCGCCTTATTTTGACCTCTCGAAAAAGTACAATTTAAATATTGTATTTAAGAAATTTATAAAAATTGATCCGGTTTCGGCTCAGGAGTTTCGTCGGTCTCGTATAAATCTACTTGAATATTCTGCAGTTATTTTTACATGTAATAATGCTGTTGATCATTATTTCCGATTGTGTAAAGAAATGAGATTGACTGTTCCTGAAACACTCAAATACTTTTGTATCTCCGAAAAAACAGCATTTTATCTTCAGAAATACGTACAGTTTCGTAAAAGAAAAATATTTAATGGAAAAGAAAACACTGAAGAATTAATCAGTGTTTTAAAAAAACATCCTGACGAAAAATTTTTGTTACCCTGTACGGAAGACCATAAACAAGAAATTGTAAGTCAACTCTCATCACATAAAATCCTTGTAAAAAAAGCCATCATTTATAAAACCGTTTCTGATCTTGAAGTTAGAGAAACCATTAACATTGATGATTTCGACATGATGGTTTTTTTCAGTCCGTTTGGTATCAAATCACTTTTCGAGAATTTCCCGGGTTTTCAACAAGAGAATAAAATAATTGCCGTTTGGGGAAACACCACACAAAAACAAGCCAAGGATTCCGGATTAAATTTCAACATTCAAGGGCCAACAGATATTATAACTTCTATGCCTATGGCGCTTGAAGCTTTTCTTGAAAAGAATAAAAAATAATCAATATTCCGGCTATGCCCACCTTCTGTAAAGAAGAACGTTTGTGTGATAAAAAGTATATTTTTCTATTACAGAAAACCGAACACATTTTTTTTAATTATCCCTTTACTGTAAAATGGATGGAAACATCCGAAAAAATGGGGACCAATGTCCGTATTTTAACTGCTGCTCCAAAACGAAATTTCAAGAGAGCTGTTGACAGAAATAAAATTAAACGTTTCACAAAAGAAGCTTATCGGCTGAATAAAGAAATTTTAATAAACACCACACAAGAAAAAGATAAAAGCATCGTTATAATGTTGCTTTATTCAGCCAAAAAAATTGTCACTTATAAAGAAGCAGAAAATAAAATAATATTAATTTTGCAGCATATAGCCAATAATTTATGAAGACAATACTGGGGTGGATTTTTATTGGGCTTATTAAAATTTATCAATATGCCATTTCCCCCTATTTAATGCCCTCTTGCCGATACACCCCCTCTTGTTCTGTTTACGGGGCTGAAGCAATAAAAAAACACGGACCATTTAAAGGAGGTTGGCTTACCATCAAAAGATTGTTATCATGCAATCCATGGGGTGGTAGCGGATACGATCCTGTAAGATCGGAAGAGCACACGTCTGAACTCCAGTCACCTGAAGCTATCTC
>CAYYQJ010000563.1:0-2693 GCA_964473775.1 uncultured Bacteroidales bacterium
GATAGCTTCAGGTGACTGGAGTTCAGACGTGTGCTCTTCCGATCTGCTTTCCAACATAGAAGAAACCATTGGCGGATTGAGGATCATCAAAGCTTTCAACGCCATTGATACGGTCAATGCCCGTTTCCATGTCATCAATAACAACTACACCAAACTGATGACGCGCCTCTTCCGCAAACGCGACCTGGCCTCTCCTCTCAGCGAATTCATGGCCATAGTGGTAGTGGGTGCGGTACTTTTGTATGGCGGAACCCTCATTCTTACTTCCAGTTCATCGGGGCTTACGGCTTCGGTTTTCATCACCTATCTGGTCATGTTCTCACAATTGATAAATCCGGTGAAATCCTTTACTGATGCATATTCGAATATCCAAAAAGGTGCCGCTTCGGTTGAGCGTATAGAACAGGTATTGAATGCTGAAGAAGTGATTGTTGAAAAGCCAAATGCAAAATCGATTACCACCTTCAACCAGTCTATTATATATAAAGGTGTAAGTTTTACCTACGAAAAAGAAGAAGTTCTGCACAATATAAATATTACTATTGGCAAAGGTAAAACCATTGCATTGGTGGGTCCTTCAGGGGCAGGCAAATCAACTATGGTGGATTTGTTGCCACGATTTTATGATTGCAGCGAAGGCGAAATTTTGATTGATGGCGAAAATGTAAAAGATTATATAATTTCCGATTTACGTCGTTTGATGGGCATAGTTACTCAGGAAACTATTTTGTTTAATGATACCGTTTTTAACAACATTGCTTTCGGAATGAATGATGTGGCAATGGAAGATGTAATAAAAGCAGCAAAAATTGCCAATGCTCATGAATTTATTATTCAGATGGAAAATGGTTACGAAACCAACATCGGCGACCGTGGCATGAAACTTTCAGGAGGGCAAAAACAACGCTTGAGTATTGCCCGTGCCGTTTTAATGAATCCTCCGGTGATGATATTAGACGAAGCCACTTCTTCATTAGACACCGAATCGGAACGATTGGTTCAGGATGCTTTAACAAAGTTGATGCAAAACAGAACCTCAGTAATTATTGCACACCGGTTGTCAACCGTTCAGTTTGCTGATGAAATTATTGTATTACAGCAAGGCAAAATCGTAGAACGCGGAACTCATACAGAGCTTATCGACCTGCAAGGAGTGTATTTTAAACTTTGCGAATTGCAAACTTTTTCCTGATGAATGCTGAAGGAAATCCTATTGATCCACGAATCATAAAAATGATTCACCGTCACCATATATTTACATTGGCGACTTCATCTGATAATGTTCCGTATTGCTGTACTTGTTTTTATGCTTATGATCATGATGAAAACGTTTTCATCTTCACCTCCGAAAAAAACACCAGACATATTGCGGAAGCAATGCAACAGAATAGGGTTGCAGGAGCCATTGCTTTAGAAACAAAAATCATTGGCAAAATAAGAGGCATACAATTTACAGGAACCATAAAAGAAATTTCAGGAGAAGAGTTGAAAAAATATTTGAAAATTTATCTAACCCGATTTCCTTACGTGGCTCCATTTATAAAAGACACACCCTTATGGGTAATAATACCCGATTTTTTAAAGCTGACAGACAACAATTTAGGTTTTGGGAAAAAACTCATTTGGAAAAAAACAGTCTGATTAGTAGGTACATGTTTTTAGGGCTATATCTATATCGTCCAAATAGCAAAAAACTGTAATCGTTAATAAATATTCCGTTTTGTTAATAAAATTGAGTTGCCATCTGTCGAATGATTGTATAATTTAGCCATCCAAAATTTTCCTTTTTTAAAAAAGGCAAACACCAAGATTACAGATTTTTAAGTTTTACAAAATTTCAAAACACATGGAAGACAACTTTTCTACATTTATTCCCAAAAAAATTGACGAAGAAATTCAACATTCTTCCTATGACAAAGTATTGGAAAAGAGAGTAAGACCCGAATTACCAGATGACGAATTTGAATTAGACAATAATATGACAGCAGAAAACAACAAAGCTTCCGAACCCAGAATATTTACTTATGAAGAAGCATTTGAAAAAAGTGTAGCCTATTTTAAAGGCGATGCTCTTGCTGCCAATGTATGGATTAATAAGTATGCCTTAAAAAACAGCGATGGCGCATTGTTCGAATGTACTCCCGACGATATGCACCACCGTATTGCAGGCGAAATTGCCCGTATCGAGCAAAAGTATCCAAATCCATTAACAGAAAATGAGGTGTTTAATCTTTTGAAAAACTTCAAATATATTGTTCCTCAGGGAAGTCCTATGGCCGGAATTGGCAATAATTATCAGATTTCTTCATTGTCGAATTGCTTTGTTATTGGTGCAAACACTCCTTCCGATTCTTATGGTGGTATCATGAAAATAGATCAGGAGCAGGTGCAGTTGATGAAAAGAAGAGGTGGTGTTGGACACGATTTATCACACATACGCCCATCGGGAAGTCCTGTTAAAAACAGTGCTTTAACATCAACAGGAATTGTTCCTTTTATGGAAAGATATTCCAATTCAACACGCGAAGTGGCTCAGGATGGCCGTCGTGGGGCATTGATGCTTAGTATATCTATGAAACATCCCGATGTGGAAAGTTTTATTGATGCCAAACTGGAAGAAGGCAAGGTTACCGGGGCCAATGTTTCTGTAAAAATTGATGACGAATTTATGTTGGCTGTTAAAAACAACACCC
>CAYYQJ010000564.1:0-2685 GCA_964473775.1 uncultured Bacteroidales bacterium
CAGTAACTAATTATAAAAGAGCTATATGATGCTTAACTAAATGACATTGGCCTTACGGCTGGGGTAATTGATAATCGTCGCATTTTCTAGCACTTTTCTTTATGCGGCTTTAAGACAAGGATAATTAATAATTACTGCATTAATGAACTTTTATTTAAAATCAATGACTTTTCAGAGTGGACTCTAGCATTAAAGCTGATAGTTTTAAGTGATTGAAACTTTTTGATGTCCATTTTGTTATAGTTTATTTTACAAATAAGATCTTATAATACTTTGTATGTACACATAAAAACGCTTACTTTGTAGTCGAAAAACTACAGTATGTGGGATAATAAGCATTATGTGATAATTTAATGGAGATAAAATTTGATGTTAATCCATTAGAATAATTATTGAAAATGCTAAATCCTGTATTAATATATGTAGCTGTTGGAAACAATTGTCTTTATTGTTTCTGGCGAAAAACTATGTTTTAAATCAAAAATGAAATATTTAAGAATCCTTATTCTATTATGTTGAGAAATAAAATTTTTAAAAGACAAATATCTGGCATGGAATTTATTTTATGTCTGTTGATTTTATTTGCCGGGTGCAGTTCGCCACAAAAAAAAGAAACGAAAGATGCTATTTTCGACTCATTGGAGGTTCGGGTGAATCGCAACCTAAACAACAATGCTGATAGTGCTGTTGTTGCTTCAAAAATACTTAATAATTATGCTATTGCAAAAAAAAATGCTTCTCAGTTGTTTACATCAAGTTATTTGCGAGGAAAATCTTTAGAGATGGCTGGGGGAAATGACTCAGCTTTACTTTACTATAATAAAATGCGGTATTTTGCTGTTCAACTCAATGATACTAACAGAATACTCCGAGCCTATAATGCCTTGGGCTCCTTTTATTTAGAGAATGGATCAAACGATTCGGTGTATTATTATTATTGCAAGGGTATAGAACTAGCAACCCGAATTAAAGACACCACACAATTGGCGAATTTTATGACCAATATTGGCCTTTATTACGAACAATGCAATAAGTTTGATAGTGCTATGATTTCATATACAAAGGGCTTAAGGTTTTATGAAAAAGAGGGTGATTCAATAGAAATAGCTTTGTTATATAGAAATTTGGGTAATTTATTTTTGCGGCAAGATATGCCACTAAAATCTATAGTTGAATATACTAAAGCCATTGCTATAAATCGTTGTCTTGAAAAAAGGATAGATGTCGGGCTTGATTATAATAACTTAGCCATTGCTTATAAGCAAATCAACAATGATTCTGTTTATGCTTATTTTCAAAAAGCAATACTTATATTTTCAGAAAGGGGAAGCATTTCAAATCTAATGATGGCAAAATATAACTATGCTAACTATTTGAAAAGAATGGGGAAAATTAATGAAGCAGAAATTAATTATCTGGAAGTATTGAGCATTTCTACAAAAAACAATATTTTGAAGGGGCGCATTTATAGTATAGGTATGTTAGCCAAAATTCAGGTTATCAAAAATAATCTTCAAGAGGCTAACGCCTACTTTAATCAGGCATTGGCTCTAGCTGAAACAAACAATCTAACGACAGATATACTGAATTTATATAGGGATATTTTTGAAAGTAATCTCAAACTAAACAATTCGAAAGTGGCGATGAAATATTTTACACTTTGGGATGAGCTTAACGATAGTCTTCAAACAAAATCACAACAGGAGGCTATTGTAAAATACCAAACTTTATACGAAACCCAAAAGAAAGAACTGACCATTAATGTGTTGGAGAAAGAAATCGAAAACAATAAAACAAAGTCGAGATATTTACTTTATACTTTAATCCTTTCGTTTGTGGGCGCATTTGCCATTATCTACTCCTTTTGGTTATATTCGAAAACCGCAAAACAGAAGTTTACTGCGGCGGCAAATCTGCAAATTGCACAAGACTTAGCATTACAAAATCAAGAGCTTATCATTATCACCAAAGAGCAAGAGGCGGTAATAAGTGAGCAGGAAAGAGATTCGAATCAACAGATTATTGTATCGAAGATGTTGTTATTGTCGCAACACAATGAGTTTATGTCGAATATTCTTGATAAGCTGCAAGTGTTGAACCAAAAATTGACGACAAAGGCAGAGCAAGATGATTTGCACGAAATATTAAATTCGTTGCAGGGGCAGTTGCAAACCAAAAAGTGGGAAGATTTTCAAGAACAATATTTGAAAGCGCATGAAGATTTTTTTGTGAAACTTAATGAGGCTCATCCGAATTTAACTGCGGGAGAAAATAAACTTTGTGCTTTGATTCGAATGAATTTACGGGTTAAAGAAATTGCAGAGCTTACCATGCAACCTTCAACTTCTGTAGATACGGCCCGTTATCGTTTGCGAGCAAAGCTTGGGCTGAATAGAGAAGATAATTTAAGGGGGTATCTTGCTAAATTTTGATTTTTGATTTGCTGGATGGAATGCAGATGCCTTAAGGATAAAAGGGCCGAGGTGGAACCTCGTTGTAACAGGGAGGAGAATTGCCACAGATGCACAGATTATGAGGAAACGGGGAATGCAATTGCCCGTTAGCCGGGAACGCTGATGACGCTGATGGGTAAAATAAGATATGACTTTGGAAAGGCAAGAGAGCCTTTCAGGATAGAAGGGCCGAGGTGGAACCTCGTTGTAACAGGGAGGAGAATTGCCACAG
>CAYYQJ010000565.1:0-2666 GCA_964473775.1 uncultured Bacteroidales bacterium
GATAGCTTCAGGTGACTGGAGTTCAGACGTGTGCTCTTCCGATCTGTAGAAGTAAATCCCGTAAACTTCCTGAAACTGATAGCAGGTGCCGAAATACAAAGCGGAAACAATCTGGCCGATACCAACAATAAAAAAGTGAACTATTTCACCACTTTATATGGCAGTGCCCACAAATTTAACGGAAGCATTGATTTCTTTACCAAGCCATCAGATACCAAATACACCGGGTTGATGGATGCTTACCTTAATTTTATTTTCACCCTGAAAAAACAATACCAGTTGCGTGCCGATTTCCACTATTTCCGCACTGCAAACAATTATACCTATAACAAAATCACTCAAAACCCTTATCTGGCTTCCGAAATAGACCTCAGTACCAAAATTCCTATCATAAAAGATTTGGATGTGCAATTAGGTTATTCGGCCCTTTTTGGCAGCAGCACTTTACAAAAAATGGAAGGCAACAACAAAAAGAATTTCAGTCATTGGGCCTTCGTGATGCTCACCGTAAAACCGACTATTTTTACAAAGTAATAGCTAACCACAGAGGAAACAGAGGAAGGACAGAGGTACACGGAGGAATTATTAATTATTAATTAATAATTATTAATTATTAATTCTTAGTGTTTCTCTGTGTTCTTAGTGCCTTAGTGGTATTTTTATCTCTGTGTTTCTCCGTATTTCATTGTGCCCTCTGTGGTTTTTTTCCGTCCTCTTCAATTAAATTACTAAATTTGTGGTATGGATTTATTTTTATCTTTCACTCTCATCACCACCATTCTCTTTATCATTCCTTTGATAATCATTCTGAGCATTGTGTTCAAAAATCAGAAAGAAAAATTCTACCTGAAACATACTGATATCGGACTCGAATACGAATATATTCTCCACAATAAAACCCATTTCTACGAACAACTTCCACCCGATATAAAAATTAAATTCCGTCATCGCCTGAGCATGTTTATGTCGGCTCACGATTTCGAAGGGCACGAAGGATTGAATGTAACTGAGGAAATGAAAACCCTGATTTCGGCGGCCGCAGTGCATCTCACACTCGGATTGGACGATTTTGAACTCAGCGATTTCCGAAAAATCATTGTTTATCCCGATGTATATTATTCGGGATATTCAAAAACCACCAATCGTGGCGAAACCAATCCACACGGTATTATTGCTCTGACATGGAAATTTGTTGAGGAAGGTTTTGCCGACATAACGGATAAAATAAACCTGGGCTACCACGAATTTGCACATGCACTGATACTGCAATACAATGGCAGCGGAGTGGGCGATTCTATGTTTAATATAGGATATCAGAAATTCTGTTTTGCAATGGAAGCCAAACACCTCGCCCGAAAAGCCGAACAAGCCAATTTTTTGCGCGATTATGCATTTACCAATAAAATGGAGTTTTTTGCAGCCAGTGTAGAGCATTTTCTGGAAGCCCCCGAAGAAATGCACGAAAAATCCAAAGACCTCTATTATGCCCTCGTACGTGTGTTACGACAAGACCCCATACATCAGTTTTACGGAATAAAATTCAAATACAAATCCGAAGTAGTTTTTGAATAAACAAGCAATTAACCACAGAGGAAACGGAGTAAAAACAGAGATACACTGAGCACTAATGGCCAAAAATAACTATAATCACCTCAATCAACCCAATAATCAGAAAAACTTACAAAATAAAAAACCTTAGTAGAAAGATACGTCACACTGAAGTCAACCTTATTACCTTATTTTCAGACATAATAAGATAATAAGGTTTTTGTTTTCTTGTCTTTTATATTTCTACTAAGGTTATGATCCGGTAGGCAAGTTTAATCAATAAAATCCATATTAAACAAAATTACAACTACCAACATTACCCCCAATAACTTAATTACCTCAAGCTACTATGCTGTTATGTCCCTTTTTAACCTGTCCCGCACCGAAGGTCGGGAAGGGGTTGCTGTTAAAATCCCAATCAACTAGACAAGCCTGCCTATCAGCGGCAGGCTTGATGAACTTGATGAACTTGACAAACTCCCTTAAGCAATCGGGAAACTAGTCAAATTCGACAAGGGACCCGAAAAACCCGGGTATTTGTCGTTAATCCAACGGAAAAACAAAATGGCAGTACTGCCAATATTTTCGCCCCCCAGACTTAATTTAAATGTAGCTTTAGTTGAGGTAACTCTCCATACAAATGTATCGGGATTAGGTATTTTGCTGATAGGAGCTTCAGTCTTCAAAATCAATATTGCAACTTCAGCATGAGTGGCATGTGTCGGCTTGCCAGCTCGTTTAGCGTCCTTTGACTTTTTACATTCCACATGATATTCACCATTTCTGAGAGAATTGGTAATACCAACACACTCTTCCTTGATACTTTCTTCCATTTTTGAACGTGTTTCCACCGGATCAGAAATCTGCAATGCAACGCGGTCGCTATCCACAATAAGTGCATTGGCAGCTATCATGTTTAGAATGGGTTGAAAAAACTTCCTGAATTCTTTAGTAGCTGTTTTCATTTGAGCGGTAGTCAACTGAGTTTTTTTGCTTTTGTCGCTATGCAAATCCCAAATTCCCGGATGATCGGGGTCGCCGCTCATCAGTGTTAAAATAAAGTCATCTAAAAAATCTAACTGAAGCTGAGTCATACCCAATTCGAGCCCCCTTTTTGC
>CAYYQJ010000566.1:0-2662 GCA_964473775.1 uncultured Bacteroidales bacterium
ATCCGGCTTCTTATGGAGCCACGGGAACCACCATATTTAACGTTGTTCACGATGAACACTGGGTTCCTTCCGACAATCCTAATTATCCCAACTATCTGGCAGGATTTAATAATAATCCTGGTTCTAACTCTAAAATCGATATCTGGAATCCTCCTTATGCAGGCAACAACTACACACTGGTGACGGGTTCTGCTTACGCACCTACTACTTATAATTACGAATTTACTACTGCATTTTCATCAAACAACGAAGGCAATTCGCAGCAACTTCCTAATGGAAATATGTTGGTGAATAACTCTTTCGGGGCTGTTTATGAAGTAAATGCTGCAGGCACCCAATTATGGACCAAGGCATCTACCAATTCGTCGCATGCCTATCGCTATTCCATGTGCTATGTTCGCGGACCTGTGGCAGGTGCCACTGCATCCGTCAGCACCGTTTGTGCAGGCACTCCATTCAATCTCAATTCTACCGGGCTTTCGGTAACTGAAAGCAGTCCCACCTATACTTATTCGTGGGCATCAAATCCTCCGGGATTCACCTCTACCGTACAGAATCCTTCGGTAACACCCGCTACTTCCGGAAATTACTCTTATGTGGTTACCATCACCAACACCGCTTTGGGATGCTGGGATACGGCTTCGGTTAAAATCAATGTTGCTAATTGCGCCGGGCTGAATGAGTCGGAAGAGAATAATTCGGAAATCAATGTATTCCCCAATCCTACTTCAGGCATCCTTCATCTGGAAAATAATTTTGATGCCACACACGATTTCGAGGTGGTGATTTGCAATGCCATGGGCAAAACCATACTTCAGGAAAAAAATAAAACCACCATCAATCTTTCTGATTTCAGCAACGGCATCTATTATCTGGCCGTGAAATCGGGCAACAAAAACATCATCAACCGAAAAGTTATTTTAATTAAATAGGCATTTATCCGAAACATCATGAAAAACATACTCATTACAACATTCAGCCTGATTTTGCTTCTGACAGGCTTTTCTCTGAAATCACAAAATTTCACCAATTACACCACTACAGATGGCTTGCCCGACAATTATATTTGCGGAGGAGTTGCCGTTGATGCGGCCAACAACAAATGGTTTGGTACGGCTGCAGGCGTGGCGAAATATGATAACGCCACATGGACAGTTTATACCACCGCCAACGGCCTCATTGACAATTTCACTACCTGCATAGCTGTCGATAAAAACAACAATGTATGGGTGGGAACCAATGCCGGTGTGAGTAAATTCAACGGAAGCACCTGGACCAATTATACTGCAAGCAATGGCTTGATTGATAATGGTGTGGTTTATATTGCAGGCGATGGCGACGGCAGCGTTTGGTTTGCCACTTCGGTGGGGGTTTCTAAATTTGATGGCAGCGTTTGGACCTCTTTCACCACCACCAATGGTTTGCCTACCAATATTATTGATTACATTGCCACGGAACCTTCGGGCAGTAAATGGTTTGGAACACAGATGGAGGGAGTATCCATTTACAACAACAGCAGTTTCACCAATATCAACAAAACAATGATGGATAGCCTTGTGGACAATAATGTGTTTGCCATTGCCGTTGACAAATTAAATCAGAAATGGATAGGCACCTGGTACGGAGTTACTTTATTAAGCAGCACCAACACCTGGGTAAAAAATTACCGCATGCAGAACGGACTTTACAACAACTATGTGCGCGATATTAAAATCGATTCGAACAACAATGTGTGGATGGGATTTTTTGCCGATTACAATCAGGATGGTGGCATCTCTAAATTCAACGGAAGCAACTGGGTTTCTTACGACACCTCTCAGGGATTAGTGAACAATCAGGTAATCCGACTGGCAATCGACAGAAACAATGATGTGTGGATAGCTACCGGAAACGGAGTTTCAAAATTTCATGAAACCAACGGAATTTCCGACAATGCTTTTCTTACGAACTTCTCCGTTTGGCCCAATCCTTTTTGTGATAAAATAAACACAGGAAACCCCACGGGAAAAGAATTTTATGAATTATTAAACCCCATGGGACAATGCCTGTGGCTGGGTGCGAATATTGAGCAACATGATTTCTCTTTTCTTCCTTGCGGACTGTATCTTTTGAATGTAAAGGTTGAAGGGAAACAGATTACAAGGAAATTGGTGAAAGAGTAGTTGTAAGTTTGGGGAAATTAAGTTCAGTAGGTTAATGATGTATTGGATTAATTTGAGATTTGGAATTTATAATTGATTCGTAACTTGCATCCTAACTTTCTGTTTTTATATCTTTTACAAAATATTCCTTCTATTTAAACACTCAATTTTTGCTCTTTTTCCCCTAATTTATACCATTATAAGACGATTTTATATCAATATACCGCGCTTCTTTACTGGTATAAACTTACTTTATACTAGTAAAAAGCATTTTTATACCGAGATAAAAATTGCTTATACTGATATAAAAATTGCTTATATCGGTATAAAATTTGTTTTATACCGATATAAAATTTTCTATTACCAGTAAAGCCGAAGTTTATACCAGTATAAAACCTCTTTATATCAATATAAAATCGTCTTATAAAGATATAAAAACACGACTTTGTTGTTATCGCAATTTAGTTAATACCATTACCCTTTATATATTAGTCCAATAATGTTAATAACTTTTTTTAAAT
>CAYYQJ010000567.1:0-2659 GCA_964473775.1 uncultured Bacteroidales bacterium
ATTGCGGTTGCTAAACCAAAGAAGGCTGCAAAATAATTTTTATTAGACTTTTAGAAACTCCTTTTGCTATGGCAGAAGGAGTTTTTTTTTGCCTGTTTTGTTAAATATTTGGAATTTTGGTTCAGTATTATTTTTTTTGTCTATTTTTGATACCCAAAAGTTTCATGTTAAAACAATAAGCCTATGAAAAAAGCTTTATTCATCCTAATATCTGTTGTTTTATCGGTATCTGCTTTCGCGCAAAATACCATTACTACGGCTTCACCCGTTCAAACCTCCTTTTGTGCCGGTGGAAATTTAATTGTTACTTACACCACAACAGGCACTTTTGCAACAGGTTGTACTTTTACCTGCGAGCTATCCGATGGGTTGGGCAATTTTGGTAGTCCGGTGGCTATAGGTTCTATCCCATTAAATTTGGGGGTTATTGCTGCTACAATTCCACAATCCACCTCCTTTGGTGTGAATTACAGAGTCAGAGTTACTGCAAACAATCCGGTTACCATAGGCTCCTCAAGCACTACACCTATTATTATCACCAGCACTGGAATCTCTGCATCTATTGCCTCCACTCCATCAAGCAACACTATATGTGAGGGCGATTCTGTTTCTTTATGGGTGCTTAATAATTCTTCCTATCATTGGTCAACAGGCGAAACCACTCAAACCATTTATGTGAAGGATAGTGGCGACTATAATGTGACGGTTACTAATTTTCTTACCAATTGCGAAGTTACTTCAAATACGGTGCATATTACAGTTCATCCAACGCCTCATGTAAATTTGGGAGCTGATAAAGAATTGTGCGATGGACAAACCTTAAACCTCAATGCCGGCTCAGGTTTTACCTCTTATCTTTGGAATACAGGTTCAACCACTCCCACATATTTAGTTGATTCCACAGGCACTTTTTCGGTGACTGTTCATGATACATATGGCTGCATTGGTGGCGATACCATTAACACTTTGTTTCATCATAATCCTGTTGTTAATCTGGGGCCTGATGCAAATTTGTGTGGCAATTCTATCTTACTGAATGCCGGGCCTGGCTTTTCGACTTACAACTGGAATAGTGGGTTGTCGTTTAATCCAACCTTGCTGGTTTCAACTTCAGGGGCTTATATGGTTTCTGTTATCGATTCCAATGGTTGTAATGATAAGGATACCATTCAGGTGAACATACATGCGATTCCCTGGATAAATCTGGGGAATGATCTTTCAGTATGCGGAAGTTCGATTACTTTGGATGCAGGGATTGGATTCACTGGATACGATTGGAACAATGGCTTATCTATGAATAGATTTATTCAGGTAACTGAATCCGGCACGTATTATGTAAAAATTACCGACCAGTATGGCTGCATAAATTCTGATACCATAGCTGTTGAACTAATTGGTTTGCCTCTTATAAATCTTGGTTCTGATATTTTGTTGGCTTCCACAGATTCTCTGGTTCTGGATGCGGGTTATGGATATTCCAATTACCTGTGGAGCAATGGGGCGCAAACAGAATCCATTATTGTTAATGGGGCTGATTATCCTTTGGGTTCTCAGATATTTTCGGTTACGGTTACCAACGAAATGGGCTGCATCAATTCTGATCAGATTGTGGTAAATATCGTTTCTTCTACCTGGAATAGTGAGTTCGCCTTTTTTCCCAATCCATTTACTGATGAATTGAAATTGATTTCAGTGTTGAACTTATCAGGTTCCATTCCTGTTTTCTACGATATGCTCGGCAGATATTATTATCCTCAGTTTTCAGGAGTTGGCAGCAATATGCAAATTCAGCGCGGTAGCCTGGCCAATGGGTGCTATATGCTTTTCTTAAGCAAGGATGATGAGTTGCATTCGGTAGGGAAAGTGGTGGTTTATTAAGGATTGCTTCTTAAATAAATCGTAATGTAGGTTGGCGGTTTTCTTTAAAAAAGTTTCAGCAAAGAAAATCCCAGAAAAGTAGCCAGAAGACCAAACACCACACTCAATAGGATATAGGAAAACGCAAATGTGAGTTGTCCGTTTCTTAATAATCCAAAAGTTTCGTTCGAGAAGGCAGAAAATGTGGTAAACCCACCCAATATTCCTGTGATAAGAAACAATCGCCATTCGTGTGCGAAATCAAGTTTTTCGCTCAGGCCAAATATCAATCCTATGAAAAAACATCCTAAGAGGTTCACTCCTAAAGTTCCTATAGGAAAATCGGTGTTGTATTTGCTGTGAATCAACTGCGAAAGCAGGTAACGCGAGACCCCTCCAACAAAACTTCCTGAACCTACTACAAACAATAATTTCATCTGAATTAAAAAAAAAGTTTACAAAATTAAAGATTTTATGGCCAGGGTTGCTAATAATTTTGTACTTTTATCAAAAATATAAGGAGGAATCATTATGGAAATGTTATTTGTTTATATCGGTATTCCGATATTGTTGTTATTCTTCATGGGTGTTCGTATTGTACGCCCCACACATCGCGGATTGATTGAACGTTTGGGTAAATACAACCGTTTTGCTGATGCCGGATTTCATTGGATTATTCCGTTTATCGAACGTATGTTTCTGGTGAATGTTACTGAACAAATGGTAGATGCAGAGCCTCAGGAAATCATTACCAACGATAATCTGAATGCTAGGGTGGAGATCGGAAGAGCACACGTCTGAA
>CAYYQJ010000568.1:0-2655 GCA_964473775.1 uncultured Bacteroidales bacterium
GAGATACGCTTGGTCTGTTAATAATAGAGACCAAATAAAAAAAGGGGTGGTTGATCAACTGCCCCTTTTTTTTATATGGAAAAACCTGTTTCTGCCTGAATTTCTAAAAATGCAAAGAAATTTTTATTCCTGTCGAAGGAATATTGTAGCTTGCATAAGCATAGTTAATTATGTCGGGTTCTACTCTCAAACTCAGGTCGTCCGAAATATCAAATTTATAGAGATGTGCATCCACCGAAGCATCGATAATATTTAAAACATAAAACAAACTCCCGAAAATGCAGGTGAGTTCGAAGTTTCTGCGATAATAATTAAAATTAGAGTAAAGAAGATCAGCATTGATAATTTCGGGGTAATAATCCGTTTTCGAAACATCCATCTTGCTTCTAACCAAATAGGTGCTTTTGTATTTGTTGGCTTTTAGTTTATAATTGTATCCCAGATAACCTATCACTCCAAAGCCAACATAAATAATCGGAAGTTTCCAATACTTTTTATTATAAATCTGCCCCATTCCCGGTATTATAGCCGAAAACCAGGCTGCTTTTTTTGGCGAATGTTTAAATTTTGTAATAGTATCACCCGGCGCACGTATCTCCAGAATGTTATTAACTTTCGACGAAAAATGGTTAAACCCGGTATATTCCGAAACCTGATTCAGTAGAATTTTAACTTTTAAACCAATTGTATCGCAGTGGTTTTTATGTGGTTTAGGTGTTGTAGAAGTGCTATTCTCTGTTTGCAATATTTGAGCATTAAGCAGAGAATCAGAGGTTATTTGTGCTCTTCTAATGCTGTCAGTATGTATTCTGTCAGCATCATGTTGCTGAGCTAAAACTGTTTGAAAGAAAAAGCTGACTAAAATAAAAATGAAGTATTTACAATACTCTTTAATCATTTCCGATAAATGCTATTTCAGCTTTCCTATAATCTTGTTCAGTTCGTCGTCCGATTTAAAAGAAATAACAATACTTCCTTTTCCCTTGTTTTTATAGTTGATATCCACATTTGCAGCAAAATGCTCGTTCAAAAACTTCTTTAGTTCAACAATCTTTGGAGGCATTGCCAATTTTACAGGCACTTTTTTTCCTACTACCAGGTTTTCTTGTTTTGCCAATTTTTCAACTTCACGAACCGAAAGGTCGTTCTCAATAATCTGATTGAAAATAAATAATTGTTTTTCAGCATCTTCAATAGCAGCTATGGCACGTGCATGACCCATAGTGAGTTTTTCTTCTTTCAATGCTAATTGAATAAAATCAGGAAGTTTCAGCAACCTTAAATAGTTGGTTACGGTAGTGCGTTTCGAATGAATTTTCTGACTGAGTTGTTCCTGTGTAAGACTACACTCATCCACCAAACGCTGATAAGAAATAGCAATATCAATAGGATTAAGATTCTCGCGATGAATATTTTCAATTAACGCCCATTCAAGCATTTGCTCATCATCTGCCACACGAATATAAGATGGAATTTCGGTTAAACCAGCCCTTACACTTGCTCTTAACCTACGTTCGCCGGCAATCAGTTGGTACTTATCGTAACCCATTTTGCGTAAAGTGATGGGTTGAATTACGCCATGTAATTCTATAGATTCGGCCAATTCCTGAAGTGCAATTTCATCAAATGTTTCACGAGGCTGAAATGGATTTACCTCTATTTGTGCAATTAAAACACTACTTACTGAGCCTACTACGTATTTGCCGCTTAGGTCGCTTTTACTGGTAATATCTGTTTCCGGACTTTCGAGTAAAGAACTTAACCCACGTCCTATAACACTGCTTCTTTTCTTATTAGTCATTTTCGGGGAATATTATTTTTTCGTGTTGATTCATTTTTGTCATATTGTTTTTTTGCAATATTTCGCGGGCCAGATTCAGATAATTTATGGCGCCTTTGCTTTCGGCATCATACATAATTATTGTTTCGCCAAAGCTTGGAGCCTCGCCCAATTTAGTGTTTCTCTGTATTATAGTATCAAAAACCATGGTTTGAAAATGAGTTTTAACTTCTTCAACCACCTGGTTTGATAAGCGCAAACGCATATCATACATGGTTAATAAAATACCTTCAATATCCAGTTCAGGATTGATGTGCGATTGCACTATTTTAATTGTATTCAAGAGTTTACCCAATCCTTCCAAAGCAAAATATTCGCACTGCACAGGAATAATTACTGAATCCGCTGCTGCCAGTGAGTTTACCACAATCAATCCAAGCGAAGGCGAACAGTCGATGATAATAAAATCATACTGATCTTTAATTTTGGAAATCACTTTCCGCATCATTTTCTCCCGATTGGGCAAATTAATCAACTCTATTTCTGCACCAACCAAATCAATATGTGCCGGAAGTAAATCCAGATTAGGAGTTTTTGTTTGTAAAATAATATTACGGGGTTCAACTTCCTCAATAATGCATTCGTAAATACTTGTTTTAATATTCTTAGGATCAAATCCCACGCCTGATGTTGCATTTGCCGGGAAATTCACGCTCGGCTTCAACACAGTCAATACTGACAATGATTTGCGTAGTGGAAATTGGGCTGGGCTTGAGGGTGCTGCAGCCTACAAGACGAATATTGGCGTAGTTGGCTTGCACTCAGTGTATGTTCAGCAATATGCCGACGATGTGAACAATCCCTATGGCCCAAGC
>CAYYQJ010000569.1:0-2649 GCA_964473775.1 uncultured Bacteroidales bacterium
TGGCTGTAGAAACGCCGCCGCCGCCGCAAATAGAAGCTGCCAAATAGGTTTTGTTCAGGCGTTTGAGCGCATAATAGCCTGTAACCAATATACGTGCCCCGCTAATCCCTGTAGGATGACCAAGAGCGATGGCCCCACCATTTACATTGAGCTTATCCATAGGGATATTCAGCGTTTTTTGATTAGAAAGCACCTGAACAGCAAAGGCCTCGTTAATTTCGAAGAGGTCGATGTCCGATAAAGTCATCCCCACCTTTTGCAAAGCAGCAGGAATGGCGAAAGAAGGCCCTTCGCCCATGGTAGAAGGCGAAATGGCTATCTGTGCATAAGAAACAATTGAGAAAAGAGGGGTTAAACCCAATTCTTTTGCCTTATCCCGACTCATAACCACCATGGCAGTGGCGCCATCGCTCAATCCGCAGGAGTTTCCTGCAGTGACGGAGCCATTTTCTTTGCGGAAAGCAGGTTTGATTTTTGCCATATCGGCCAAAGTAACGGATGTACGTATAGTTTCATCCTTATCAAATAGGGTAGGAGGCGCATTGCGGGCACCCTCGATGCGTATGGGAACGATTTCGTCATTAAACCAGCCGTTTTGTTGAGCTGCGGCAGCCTTTAGATGGCTGTTCATAGCGTATTCGTCCTGTTCTTCGCGTGCAATTTTGTATTTATCGCAGAGGTTTTCGGCGGTTTCGCCCATGCCTTGCTGTATAAGTGGGTCTATGCTGTCGCTCCAGCCGTCTTCAAGTATTTTATTTCCCATTTTGAAGCCATCCCAACGGGCATTTTTCAAGAGATAGGGGATAGAGCTCATGGAATCGAAGCCCCCAACGAGCATGATTTCGGCTTCGCCCAGGCGTATGGCTTGTGATGCCATGGCGAGTGAGCGCATGCCTGAAGGACAGGCCATATTGAGTGTGATAACAGGTGTTTCTATAGCAATGCCGCCCCTGACAGCTGCGGTGCGGGCAGGGTTTGGCCCGTTGCCGGCCTGACGACAACTGCCGAGGATTACATCATCGATTTGATTGCCTGAAAGTGAGACGCGTTTTAGTGCTTCACTGATTGCGGTGGCACCTAAATCGTAAGCGGGGATGTTTTTTAGGGTTCCACCAAATTTTCCCATGGCTGTGCGACAAGCCGAAACAACAACAACATCATTTAATTGCATCATTTTTATTATTATTTAATTGAAAAGGAAGAGAAAACCACGGAGACACGGAGGGCACTGCGGGACAATGAGGGAAGATGTGGATACCAGATTGGATTTAGAATGTGCTTTTCCTTATTCACTATTAATAATTCCAAATTCATTATTAATTATTCCCTATTCCCTATGAATTTTTCCCAATTATATGTACTGTCCGCCATCTACTTTGATGATTTCGCCCGTGATATGGCGGGCAAGTTCGCTGGCAAGGAATGCTACTGCGTTGGCAATATCTTCGGGGCTGCCAATACGTCCGATGATGATGTCAGCGAGGGCTTGAGTGCGAACGGTTTCGTCAGCATTTTTCATCATTTCGGTTTCGATGAGGCCCGGGGCAATGGCATTTACGTTTACATTGTATTTACCAAGCTCTTTGGCAACGGCTTTGGTGAGCCCAATGATGCCTGCTTTGGATGCAGAGTAGTTTGCCTGTCCGAATTTACCGCGCAGACCATTGATGGAGGTGATGTTGATGATTTTACCTGATTTCTGGTCACGGAAAAGAGGAGAAACGGCGCGGATGTAGTTGAAATATCCTTTGAGGTTGATGTTGATTACGCTATCCCATTGTTCTTCGGTCATTTTCCAAATAACACCATCCCAATTGATGCCTGCATTGTTGACGAGAATGTCTATTTTTCCGAATTTTGCCAGAACAGTTTGTACCATTTGTTCGGCATCGGCAAATACGGAGGTGTCGGCCTGAACAAAAAGACCCTGAGCACCTGTTTTTTGGATGAGGTTGATGACTTCTTCGGCTTCTTCTTTGTTTTTGAGATCGTTGATGGCTACATTAGCGCCACATTCGGCCAGTTTAATGGCAATGGCTGCTCCAATGCCTACGCTGCCTCCTGTTACAATGGCTGTTTTTCCGTTTAGATTCATATTTTTGGTTTTAAGTTAATATCATTTTCAGATATTTTTTTGAGCAAGGAGTTGGTTGAAACTTCTTTGCAGGAAAACTGTAATCATTTGTTTTCTGTATTTTCGGGAAAACACATCGTTGTCGACGGTTCTGGCAAGTTTTGCTGCCTGATCAATTAAATTGCTGATGTTGTCGTTGGTTGTGCCATCGACAATTATAGGTTGAGGATCGACGGCGCCCAGGACTATTTTAATCTGGCCTTGATTGTTAATGGTTATTGCTGTAATCAATGAGCCAAAATCGATGGTTTCGCGCTGACGTAATTTGTTGTAGACGGTGGTTGAGTTTTGAAGGTTGGGGAGGATTATGGATTTGATGATGGCTGTTTTAGGAAGATTCCTGGGGGCAATGCCATCACCGGAATAAATGCTCTGTAGGGGGATGATAGAGGTAGTGTTTTGATGAAAAATTGCTATTTCGGCATTGAGGCTGATGAGTAATATGGCAGTGTCGGAGACAAATTTGGATAAAGATCGGAAGAGCGTCGTGTAGGGAAAGAGTGTTCAGAGCCGTG
>CAYYQJ010000570.1:0-2647 GCA_964473775.1 uncultured Bacteroidales bacterium
CAAGTCTTATTGATTTGTCGAAACAGATGATGGATAATGGCGACAAGTGGCGCGAAATATCTCTGCATGCGGCACGTATGGGACGAAACCGTGACCTGAGTGTAGACAAATTGAAAGAACTTGGCAACCTTATTAATCAGCGTGCGGATGTAGAAGAGGCTTTTTTCAAGAACCTTTCGAAGGCCATTAAATAATCATGGATTTATAGAAGCAATATTTTTTATAGAACCACAAAAGGAAAATAGGTATTTTTGCAAAAAAATTATGTCCCTGAACCAATAAATCTAAATTATGGACGAAACAACCGACCTGAAACTACAATTAAAACAAATGATAGTTGAAACACTGAATCTAAGCGATGTAAATCCTTCGGAAATACTCGACGACCAACCCTTGTTTAGTGGCGAAAATATAATAACCCTGGATTCTATTGATGGTATTGAACTCATTATGGCCATTCAAAGAATTTTCGGAGTGAGGCTTGATGACCAGAATGTTGCCCGCAATATTTTGAATACTGTGGATAGTATGGCTGAATTTATTTCAGCAAATAAAGCCATCTAATCACAATCAAATGAAGAGTGCTTACCTGCTGGCAGGTATACGATTCAGAATATTCTTACAAATCATCCGCAACAATAAAATATCGTTGTGGCCAAAATACTTTTTCCGTTTATTTTTTGTGTTACAGAACGCGGTTTGGGCTTCGCTGTTTGCCATGAGGGAAAAACAAAAGTATGGCAAACAAATCAAAAATTATAAAATGACCACGCCACCTGTTTTCATTATTGGACATTGGCGTACAGGTAGCACTTATCTGCATCAATTGATGAATCTTGACGAAAATCTTGCAGCCCCTACCCTCTTTCAAACGGCTCAACCCGATGGATTTATTGTTTCCTATAAATACTTCAAGCCCATCATGAAGTTGTTTTTGGGGAAAACCCGTCCTTTTGATCAGATAAAAAACAGTATGGACGAACCACAGGAAGATGAATTTGCTTTGGTTCGACTGACAGGATTTTCGCCCATGCTGAGATTGGTTTTTCCGAAACAAAGAAGTTTTTTCCTGAATGGCAATTCAAGGTATCTGCCGGATAGTAAGGAGGCCTTTGAAAAATGGAAAGAGCAAACTCATAATTATTATACCAAACTGGCCTGGTATAGCAAAAAACAATTGGTGCTCAAAAATCCTTTTCATTCGTTTCGTATAAAAGAATTGATTGAAATGTATCCTGATGCCAAGTTTATTCACATTTACCGCAATCCGTTGGATGTGGTTCCTTCTACGGTGAAAATGTGGTCGATTGTGGGTTCGCAGAACACCATGAATCGATTGTGGAAAAATCCGGAAATAGCAGATGTTTCGCTTATTTTACTATCTTTGCTTGATAAAATAGAAGCCGATAAGCACCTGATACCTAAAGATTCATTTACTGAAATCAGATTCGAGCATCTTGAAAAAGATGTTATTTCAACGTTGAGAAAAGCTTATCAGGAAATTGGGTTGAACTTTTCTGAACAATTCCAACAAAATCTGCTTGCCTTTCTTGAAGAAAATAAAAACTATAAAAAGAACTCTTATTCGCTTTCGGAAACGGATAAGAATATCATTTTAGACAAATTACAAAAGCATAACCAACGATTAGCCTATCATAATCATGAAAAGAAATGAATTTTTTCCGGGTATCGAGCAAAGAAGTTTTGCTCAAATCAGCCGGTTTCAGGAAAAACTGCTGAATGCAGAATTAACTTATCACCTGAATTATTCAAAATATTATAAACGGCTTTTTAAAGCCAATAAAATTGATCTCACTAAGATTAAAACTTTAAGTGACTTGCAGTATATTCCTGTGACCACTAAAGATCAGCTTCAGAAATTTAATAAGGATTTTATCTGTGTGCCTCAAAAGGATATTATTGATTATATCACCACTTCGGGGACTTTGGGAAACCCTGTAACCTTTGCAACCAACGACAGCGATTTGGACCGACTGGCGTATAACGAAGCCATTTCATTTGTTTGTGCTGGAGCAACGGCAAAAGATACCTTTCAATTGATGACTACCTTAGACCGTAGATTTATGGCCGGACTGGCTTACTTTATGGGATTGCGAAAGTTGGGTGCTTCGGTGATTCGGGTGGGTTCGGGAATGCCTGATATGCATTGGGAGTCTATTCTGCGGTTCAAACCTAATTATATAATTGCGGTGCCTTCGTTTATTCTGAAACTTATTGAATTTGCGGAAGCCAATCAGATTGATTATAAAAATACTTCCGTAAAAAGAGCCATTTGCATTGGTGAACCCTTGCGTAATCAGGATTTTTCTTTGAATACTTTGGGCAATCGTATAGTGCAAAAATGGGATTTGCAGTTATTTTCTACCTATGCTTCAACCGAAATGGGGGCTTCATTCACAGAGTGTATTCATGGAAAAGGCGGGCACGAACATCCTGAAATCATAATAACTGAGTTTCTTGATGAGAATAACAATCCTGTGGCTGAAGGTGAAGCCGGTGAAGTTACCATCACAACGCTTGGGGTGGAAGGCATGCCTTTGCTGCGTTTCAAAACGGGGGATGTTTGCCATCATTACAATGAGATCGGAAGAGCACACGTCTGAACTCCAGTCACCTGAAGCTATCT
>CAYYQJ010000571.1:0-2641 GCA_964473775.1 uncultured Bacteroidales bacterium
GTTGTATAAATGTTTCAATGGCAATGATGCTTTGCTCTTCGCTATAACATCTTGAATCATTCAGGTCGCCATGAATTTCCAGGAAAGGGATTTGGGTAGCGCTTTGCAGTCTGTTTTGCAAACCGTAACGGTTATTGGAGTTACGGGGACATGTTTTCGATTCGTGATAGATGATACCATCGATGGAGAACTCTTCCAACAGCCTTGTTAATACCTTTTCTTTTTCCTCATCAGCCCTTACGATAAATAATTTGCAGTAAGCCAGAGCAGAGCTCATGAAGGGATCGGAGGCATCGAGGTCATCGAAAATCCAACTGTTGCAATAGGTTGAAGCTACTACGCAGGTGTCTAAACCGGAGAACATTTTTGCATTGCTGCTGAGTTTATACCACAATGGCATACCATCCCAATACAAACGGAGGCGCTCGTTAGGGATTGCGCTCACGGCATTTTTAATTCTTTCCTGCAACTCGGCTAACAATATCTTGTAATAATCCACTGCATGTTGGGTGCCACGCATTACGACTATAGGGCCCATGTGAATGGCTGCATCAAAGAAGGTAATAGGCGAAGGGAGGTGCTTTGCCGTCTCCAACACATGACGCCACAACACACATCCGTCGTGAGAAAGCGTAATGGCTTCACGAAACTTATCAATATCGAACTTCTGAGTAGCCACCTTTTCTAATTCAGGAATGATTTCCTGAAATTGTGCAGCTACGGAGGTTATAATGCTAGTGGTTAAACTGTTTATGCATAGAGGTGTGTTAATTTCTAAAGCCGGCACGCCAAAATGACGGGCGTAGTACATAAACCAATCGCCAACTTCGCGGCATTGATTGGTGTTATACACAAGGATATCGGGTTTGGGCACAGATTTAAAGCCACTTTTTTGTAAGGGAGTTTCGTTTTGCAAAAAAGCACCTATGTCGCTGGTGAGATAAGAGCAGATGTCGGGGGAAAAACCATGTGCAACGGCTGTTGGGATGTATTTGTCGGCCATTTTCGACGCGCCTAACATGGCTCCATGGTTTTCGGGGAAATAAACCTCGAATCCCATTGAGTACAACAACTCAGCGGGACCGACAGAAGTGCACCAGGCAACCTTTTTATTACCTGTTTCGTCAGCAATACGGAGTCTGCTGAAATAATCATCCATGGTGATCCGCAGAATCCCGGCTGATTGAAGCTTTAAAATTTCAGTTTTTTCTTGCAAGGCTTATTTGTTTTTCCAAATGGGTTTTCTTTTCTCTAAAAAGGAGTTGATACCTTCGTTCGCATCCTCTGTTTCCATCAATTCCTTTACAAACATATCGGTAAATGCGGGTATATTTTTGTGCATAAAGTAATCGAAAGAGGCACGGGCAGCTTTGGTGGCATATTTCAGGGAAAGAGCACTCTTTGGGAGGATATTGTTTTGTATCCAGGTATCTAACTCCGCTTCCATGGTGGCTTTATCTTCAAAAACCTCATTGAGTAATCCGAGATTCTTGGCTTCCTCTGCTGAAATTACCTTGCCTGTAATCAACAATTCTTCTGCTTTTGCATTTCCAATTTTTAGTGGCAGCATGATAGATGCCGGAGGTGCAAAAACGCCGAGAATGATTTCCGGTTGTCCCAGTTTTGCTGTTTTATCGGCAAACAGGAAATTGCAAACCAAGGGTAATTCTAATCCACCACCCAAACATTGTCCTGAAATCTTTGCCATGGTAGGAATGTGCAAGTCAATCAAAGTAAGGAATATCGTGTGAAAAGTTGTAAGCATCTTAAGTGCATTCTCTTTGGTGTGTTCCTCTACACTTGCACCAAAAGAAAAATGTTTACCTGCCCCTTCAAAGGTTATCAGCTTGAGATTATTCATGGTTTTGAACGAGGTAAGAGTTGTTATCAACTCATTCATCATGATATCGTCCAACACATTGCCTTTTCCGTCGTCGAGTATGATACGGGCAACGGAATTATCGTATAAGAATTCTAATTTTATCTTTTGCATAACTAAGGATTCTTATTATTGACACTGAGGAGAAATCGCTTTAATCAAATCATCGTTCCATTCATGACCTTCGGCTAACATCTGACGTAGTTTTACAAAATCAGCTTCTCTGTTGTCCTTTGGACCGTCGTTGAAAGCTCTGAAACCTGCTTTGCCTTCTGTCATCATATTCAAAGCCAACCAATCTCTGTGGCTCTCTTTGTTCATATCCCAGAAAACAAGTTTATGAACACGCAGGGTATTTATTGTTTTACTCAGGCAATTTGGCATGGTATAAAGCAGTTTGGTACAATATTTTTCTACTGCTTCATCGAGGGCTGACAAATCAACCACTCCTGCTTTCATCAGCTCTTTTCCTTTGGCTAATTCTTCGCCTGTTTTTGATTTTCCATAAACGATTTGTCCCTTGTCATCCACCCATTTGTCAACAACAACTAATGGATTGGCAACGTACTCACCATTCACTTTCAAAGCGGGTACCACTTCGGTCAATAAGCCCAAACGTAATGCTTCATGTGCCGACCAGGGGTCGCAAACGGTGCATGAAAACATTGCATTCTCTATGCCTACGTACAATGGAAGAAAATCTGTTGAACCACCTATAGATCGGAAGAGCACACGTCTGAACTCCAGTCACCTGAAGCTATC
>CAYYQJ010000572.1:0-2631 GCA_964473775.1 uncultured Bacteroidales bacterium
ATAGCTTCAGGTGACTGGAGTTCAGACGTGTGCTCTTCCGATCTCCTTATTATCTATTTACAGTTATAATAATATAGAAGGGCAGCGTTTCAAGTTAGGCTTACGTACCAGTAATAAGTTAAGCAAAAAAATATTAGTGGCAGTTTACGGAGCTTATGGTACTTATGACGATGAATTTAAGTATGGCGTATCCGCACGATTTTTATTTAAGAAAAACCCCAATACGGGGATTAGTCTTTCTTATACTAAAGACATAGAACAGTTAGGATTAAGTGTACATGCATTGTCTAATGATTTTGTTTTTCGTTCAGTGGTAAGCCGTAATTCTTCCTATAAACTATCCATGTGCAAAACTTTTGAGGCTTCGTTTGAGAAAGAATGGTTTATAGGCTTATCAAATCATTTGTATTTCCGCAATACAATCATATTCCCTATCAATAATGAACCTTTTTATCAGGTTCATGAAAACGGAAATCTGGTAGAAAAGTCGCATCTTGCTTTGAGTGAAGTTCAATTGAACACCCGCTTTGCATTTAACGAAAAATTCATTAACGGAGAATTTACACGCTTAAGTCTGGGAACTAAATATCCCGGTTTAGGGATAGCTTATACTTATGGCATAAAAAACCTGATTCAAAGCAATTACGAATACCACAAACTTGATGTAAGCATAACACATTGGTTTAATATCAGCACCATTGGCTGGTCGAAATACATTATAAATGCCGGGAAAGTTTGGGGAACCCTGCCGTATCCATTGCTAAAGATTCATGAAGGGAACCAAACTTATGTGCTCGACCAGTTGGCTTTTAATACCATGAACTATTACGAGTTTGTGAGCGACCAATATCTGAGTTTGTTTTATACACACCATTTCGATGGTTTGCTGTTCAATCATATTCCATTATTAAAGAAACTGCGCTGGCGTGAGGTAATTCATTATAAAGGATTGATCGGAAGTTTGAGCAGTAAGAATAAAAACTATAGTGTTTTCCCTGATAATGTTTATTCGTTAAAAGGACCTTATCAGGAAGTGGGCGTTGGTATTGAAAATATTTTCAAAGTGATAAGAATTGATGGGGTTTGGCGTTTAAATTACCTTGATCATAAGAATATTCGTAAATTTATGATGATGTTTTCTCTGGAGTTTAATTTTTAAAGTAATTTTGTCTTTATGAACTTTGATAAAAATATGGTATTACGTGCCGAGAATCTGGTAAAGAAATATCGTACCCGCACTGTGGTTAACAATGTTTCCGTTGAAGTGAAACAAGGCGAAATTGTCGGATTATTAGGTCCGAACGGTGCCGGAAAAACTACTTCTTTTTATATGATTGTAGGTTTGATTAAACCCAACAGTGGCGAAGTATATCTGGATGATGCTGAAATTACCAAAGAGCCTATGTATAAAAGGGCTCAGAAAGGGATAGGATATTTACCACAGGAGGCTTCGGTGTTCAGGCGAATGAGCGTGGAGGATAATATTAAAGCGGTGCTTGAATTTACTGAATTGTCAAAAACAGAGCAAAAGGAAAGATTGGAGACGCTATTAGATGAATTTGGTTTGCAGCATGTGCGTAAGGGTATGGGAAATACCTTATCGGGAGGCGAACGCAGACGAACCGAAATTGCAAGAGCTTTGGCAGTAAATCCTCATTTCATTCTTCTGGATGAACCTTTTGCAGGAGTTGATCCTATTGCGGTTGAAGATATTCAAAGTATAGTATCAAAGCTAAAAACAAAGAATATAGGCGTTTTAATAACCGACCATAATGTTCATGAAACTTTAACCATTACCGACAGGGCGTATTTGTTATTTGAAGGTTCTATTCTTAAAGCAGGCTCTGCGGAAGAGTTAGCCAATGACGAACAGGTAAGAAGGGTTTATCTGGGCAAGAATTTCGAATTAAGAAGATAAGGGCTATGCTTTTATCTTTATTCTTAAAATAAATTACAGTAATGAATCAGCTTATCAGAATGAAAACATTATTCATTGTACTGTTTGCATGTTTGATTTTTATTAGTTCGTGCAGATATAAAGGGAAATTGGATGCCAAAGATGAAGCAAAGGTTGAAATTTTTGCCACAGAACAAGCCTTTGCGGAAAAGGCTCAGAAAGAGGGTCTGTTATCTGCATTCAGTTTTTATGCTGCGGATGATGCCGTAATCAACTTTAATGACAATCTTATACAGGGTAAGATTGAAATTAAGAAACATTATCAGGGCAAAAAGTACGAAAAGGTTTCACTGGAATGGGCTCCTGACTTTGTAGATGTTTCTGCTTCCTGCGATTTAGGTTATACTTATGGGAAATACATCTACAAAACCATTGATTCTACTGGAAAACAGGTAAGTTTCAAAGGTATTTTTCATACAGTATGGAAGAAGCAATCCAATGGAAGCTGGCGGTTTGTATGGGACTGAGAGCCATTAAAAGATAACGGATTCTTCTATCACTTTATTTATAAAATCCCATTTCATCAAGATATTTATACACCTTTTCGGGAAGGAAAAACCGAATGTCTTTCTTTTGTTTTATGGCATCGCGTATAAAGCTCGATGATATTTCCATAAGTGGGGCAGGCACCCATTGTACTGCCGGATGCTCGTGGAAGTTGCCCCCATCATGAC
>CAYYQJ010000573.1:0-2612 GCA_964473775.1 uncultured Bacteroidales bacterium
TGTTTTATTTTAACCATTTTAACCTTTATATTGAGTAATCTCATTAGGTTTTTCATGCTCAAAAAGATGGTTATTCATATTCTTGAAAACTGCCTTCAAAGCAACACAATAAAAACACCAAAAAGCAGCATTTAACTGATTTCAATAACTTCTTAGTGATCCTTAGTGTCCTATGTGTCTTATTGGTTTTATCTCCCTCAGGAGTTCTCCCTATCAGCTCCTCAAATAAGAAGCCCCGTTCACATCCACTATCGTACCTGTCATAAATTCGGTTTGTTGCGAGGCCATCAACAATATTGCCTGCGCCACCTCTTCGGGTTTGGCTACACGGTTTAATGGGCTTTGACTACGGATTTCATCACCCAACCCACTTTTCAAAACGGCTGCCGACATCTCGGTTTCAACAAATCCCGGAGCCACCACATAAGTAAACACATTCTTTGGTGCCAGCAATCTTGCCAGCGATTGATTGAACTGATTGGCTGCCGCCTTGCTTGCACCATAAGCAGGTGCCAAAGGTTCCCCGCGAAATGCACCCCGCGACGAAACATTTATAATTTTACCTCCCCCATTTTCCACCATATTCCTGGTAACTAAAAAGGTAAGGTTCGCCAATCCCAGCATATTGATTTGCATGGTATCCGAAACATGTTTTTGCCATTCCTCAAACGTGCACGACAGCATATCAATCTGCTTATAAATGCCCGCATTGTTTACCAGAATATGTATGTGACCTACCTTTTTGATGGCTTTCTTCACCGCATAATCAATAGCAGTAGGATCGCTTAGGTCGGCTTTCAGCAAAAAATTTCTTTCGCCCGAAAGCATAGATAGGGTTTTGAGGGCTGCAGTGCCGTTTTCTTTATAATGAACAATTACATTGGCTCCGCAGGCGGCAAATTTAATGGCTGTTGCGCGACCAATGCCACGCGAAGCCCCCGTAATCAATACGTTTTTGCCTGTAAAATCTATATTCATATCATTTCGCTTACTCCAAAGTTGGAAGTGGTGGTTTTTATAATCTTTACAAAATGCGCATCGCGGCTGAAACCTTTAAACATAATATCGGCAATTTCGTCCTGCATTTCTTTCGAACAAATACTGATAACCGACGAACCTCCACCGCTCACCGTACTGCCAAAAGCTCCTGCAGCTATCACATTGGCTTTGGTTTCATGATAATTACTGATAACCGCCCCACGCACAGGTTCCGCAATATGGTCAACGCTGATGGCTTTTCCAAATTCCTGAACATCTTTGGTATGTATCGCATTAATCACCCGCGCCACATTCGCCATTTGTTCTTTTAGCTTATCAGGTCCTATTTCATAAGTAATAAACCCACGTGTGGTACGCTGACTTTTTTTCATCACAGCCAACACCACAGGAAATTCGGGCATGCACAATTTCAATACATCAATGGGATTATAGCTTTTCACCAATACAAATCCTCCCAACATGGCCGCCGAAACATTGTCGGCATGAGGCGAACCTCCCGAAGCTACTTCGCCCATACGTGCCAAATCAATAAGCTCATTGGCCGATAAATTAAGGTCAAGCAACTTGTCCAATCCATAAATAGCTGAAGCCGCCGAAGCACCCGTAGTGCCTAAACCGCAACCCGAAGTCATGTGTTTGGCGATAGTTACTTTCACTCCCAAATCGGGTTTATATCGCTTCCTTAATTCAAGAATAGCAAGCCCTGCCGTATTATCTTCCACATTAACGGGAATATCCTGACTATCGCCATCAAAAGCAATCTGAATGCTATTATCATCAGTCAGTTCCAGCAACATTTCATCAAAAGGCTCTTTCAGTGCCATTGCAAATATATCGTAACCCGGACCAACATTGGCCGAAGTGGCAGGACCTCTTAATCGTATGCTTTTCATAGTACGCCCGATTTTTGCATAAACGAACGCAGTTTGTTTGTCTTTTCTTCGCTCAGCGGCGTTAAAGGCGAACGATGACCTCCCGCAGGCAAACCCATCAGGTTCAGAGCCATTTTGGCTGCCATAGGATTCGATTCGTAGCGCAATGCCTCAAACAAGTCGTAATATTTATAATGTATTTCTTCCGCTTCCTTCATTTTGCCGTTCAGGGCCAGGTCGGTCATTTGCCTCATGGTTTCGGGGATGATGTTTCCGGCCACCGTAAACGTACCTGCCCCGCCAAAACTAATCAAAGGATAAGCCGTAGTATCTTTCCCTGTAAACACACAGAAATCCTGATCGCGGGTAAGCTGCAATATCTTAGCCAGATGGTCCAGCTTTTTATTGCCGTCTTTTATACCAATGATGTTCGGATGTTTCGATAAAAAGCCTGTAGTTTCGGGCAACAAATCCACTCCGGTACGTTCGGGAGCGTTATGCAGAATGATAGGAACTTTCGAATAATTGGCCAGTTTGGTATAAAAATCAATCAAACCTTCCTGTTTGGGCAAAACAAAATAAGGTGTAAACACCGAAATATAATCTGCTCCCAAATCAATAAACCTCGTCACACGCTCTTTGGCTTCCCACAAACTCGTGCTGCAAGCATCGGGTGCCAGTTTGGCCTTGCCTTTTGCCACCTGAGCAATAATTTCTACCACACGATACACTTCTGTATCG
>CAYYQJ010000574.1:0-2605 GCA_964473775.1 uncultured Bacteroidales bacterium
TGGATGTTTTTTTGCGTCGTCCCATATCTGTGCATGATGTGGATTACGAAAAAAATATTCTTTATTTGTTAATAAAAGTGGTAGGAGAGGGCACACGGACTTTAAGATCCATAACAATACAAGACACATTGAATCTTGTTTATCCTTTGGGAAATAGCTTTAATACTGATGATGTTCAAAATGTGTTGCTGGCAGGAGGTGGATGCGGCATCGCTCCCATGTTGTATCTGGCACGTCATCTAAAAGAAAAAAACATTACAACTTCCATACTTTTGGGTGGCAGAACTGCTGCGGATATTCTGCGGTACGATTCTTTTCTGGAATATGGTGAAGTTTTTGTTTCTACCGATGATGGTTCAAAAGGCGAAAAAGGATTTATAACCAACAACAAAGTGATGGAAAATCTGACTTCCTTCGACCGCGTTTATTGTTGCGGCCCATTGCCCATGTTGAAAGTTTTTGCAAAGATAACCACCGAAAAAGGTGTAGATTGCGAAGTTTCATTAGAAAACACCATGGCTTGCGGCATAGGCGCCTGCTTGTGTTGTGTAACCGAAACCGTGGCTGGCAACAAATGTGTGTGTACCGAAGGTCCCGTTTTTAATATAAAGCAATTAGCATGGCAGATTTAAAAGTGAATATTGGTGGGCTTGAATTCCAGAACCCTGTGCTCACCGCTTCAGGAACATTCGGTTATGGACCTGAATTTGAAGATTTCTTAGATATCAATTCTCTGGGAGGCATTGTTGTAAAAGGCACTACTCATCAACCTCGCGAAGGGAACGATTATCCTCGTATGGCCGAAACAGCCTTGGGTATGCTGAATGCCGTAGGCTTACAAAACAAAGGCATAGACTATTTTATCAGCGATATTTATCCAAAGATAAAACATTATAAAACCAATATCATTGTCAATGTTTCCGGTTCTAAGCTTGAGGAATATATGGAGATGGTCGAAAAACTCAACGAAGTGGATGGAGTTCCGGCTATCGAATTAAATATCTCGTGCCCCAACGTAAAGCTGGGTGGTATGGCCTTCGGAACCAGTTGCAATACCGCCTTTGATATTACGCAAGAAGTCCGCAAGGCATATAAAAAGATGTTGATTGTAAAGCTTTCGCCAAATGTTACCAACATTGCAGAAATCGCCAAATCGGTTGAAGATGCCGGTGCCGATTCTGTTTCTTTGGTTAATACCTTTTTAGGGATGGCCATTGATGCCGAAACCCGCAAACCCATTTTGTCAACCATTACGGGAGGTCTTTCGGGTCCATGCATAAAACCCATCGCATTGCGCATGGTTTGGCAGGTAAGTAAAGCCGTTAAAATCCCCGTGATAGGTTTGGGCGGCATCATGAATGCCAAAGATGCCATTGAGTTTATGCTTGCCGGTGCTACTGCCATTCAGGTGGGGACAGCAAATTTTATCGACCCGGCCATCAGCGAAAAAATTGTGCATGGTATCAACGATTATTGCACACGCCATCAAGTATCAGATATCAAAGAACTAATAGGCGGGATGAAGGTTTAAAAGTGGTTCCCAAAACTTGCTGCTGTAGTTGCTGAAATCATCAGAGTTGAACTAATTTAGGCTGCTTCTCCATTTGGATTGGCATATTCATATCTCTGTTGGGCTGCTGGCGGAGATATTTCAATTAATTCTATTTCTTGAAATATTCCCATTTTGTATTATATTGCGGTCAGACACAGAAACATTATTGAAATATGGAGTGCAGATGTAAATGATTTCAGTATTTTCAGTCCAAATTTTGTATGACTTTTCAATATCTGTGGTTAATGCTAAAAGTTGATGATTCCATTGAATATTTTGCAAATTGTAAAATCAATTTCAGTTTCCAGAAAAAAAAATTGTTAAAATTTCTAAAAAGGCTGCTCTAATTTGGGTAGCATTTTTTATTACATTATCAAAAATACATCTAACCTCCTCCATTTTTTATCCTCCATTTTAATTGTGATATTTACTTATCATCCAATACATTTCCCCCAATGTATTTTATCAATATTAAAAAAACATCAAAACAATTTCCTTAGTAGTTTTTTCATATCCTTTGATAAGAAAACAATATATTGATAAATCTCATCTTCATTCCAACCATATAATTTCGTATGTTTACGGAAAATTTCATATAGTAAAAATCAAAGGTTATAATGATTAATTATTATCAAGCTATAGGTTAGAATTTAATCCCTGTTTGGGTGGTTTATTTTAACAACTTGTATTTACAATGATTTTGAATTTGTAGATTTTTTTATTAAAAAGAATTATTGATTTAATGAAGTATGGATATAATAAAACAACTCCTTATAGGAAGAAATAAAGTTAGAGTAGAATACTTACCTATTTCCTATAGAAAAGAAGGCTTACAGTGAGGAGAACACAGTAGTTTTCTATAGGAAGGTAGGCATTCGACAAAATAAAACAGCAGGTTCCTATAGGAAGCAGGGCTTTTTACAGGGAAAACATAACGGAATCCTATAGGGTGGATGCCATTTAATACAAGAATAGAATAGTTTCCTATAGGAAACAAGGCAAGATCGGAAGAGCGTCGTGTAGGGAAAGAGTGTTCAGAGCCGTGGATATGTC
>CAYYQJ010000575.1:0-2598 GCA_964473775.1 uncultured Bacteroidales bacterium
GCTGCATAGAGTCGGTAATTTTGTCGGCATACATAATCACCTTGCTGTTGATATTTCGCGCTGCACGGCCTGCTGTTTGTGTAAGCGCGCGTTCCGAACGCAAAAAGCCTTCTTTGTCGGCATCCAATATAGCCACCAAAGATACTTCGGGCAAATCCAATCCTTCGCGCAAGAGGTTTACACCCACCACCACATCAATAATGCCTGTGCGGAGTTCGCGCAATATCTCCACCCTTTCCAGTGTATCCACTTCCGAATGAATGTATTTCACCTTAATGTCGAGCCTGGCCATATATTTGGTAAGCTCTTCGGCCATCTTTTTGGTAAGCGTGGTAACCAACACCCTTTCGTGCACTTTGATGCGCAAATCAATCTCGTTCAGCAAATCGTCAATCTGATTGAGGCTGGGTTTCACATAAATCACAGGCTCCAACAAACCTGTAGGGCGCAGCAATTGTTCAACCACCACACCTTCTGATTTCTGCAACTCATAATCGGCAGGAGTAGCACTCACAAAAATAACCTGATTGAGCATGTTTTCGAATTCGTCAAACTTCAGCGGACGGTTGTCCATAGCCGAAGGCAAACGAAAACCATATTCAACCAGGGTTTGCTTTCGCGAACGGTCGCCACCATACATGGCACGTATTTGAGGCATGGTGGCATGGCTTTCGTCAATCACCATCAGATAATCATCCGGAAAACAATCCAACAAACAAAAAGGCCTGCCACCGGGCTTGCGTCCATCAAAATATCGCGAATAGTTTTCAATGCCCGAACAATAGCCCAACTCGCGCATCATTTCCATATCATACGATACGCGGTCTTCTATACGTTTTGCTTCGAGATGCTTGCCCAACTCTTTGTAATAAGCCACATGGGCAATCATATCCGAATGTATGTCGAAAATGGCTTTCTTCATCTTATCATGAGAGGTGATAAACAAATTGGCGGGATAAATAGACACAGAATCGAGTTTTTCCATAAACTTGCCATTCACAGGTTCGAAGGTTTCAATGGCTTCTATTTCGTCGCCAAAAAAGCAGATGCGGTAACAGATATCGGAGTAAGCGGGGTAAATATCAATGGTGTCGCCTCGCAAACGGAAATTGCCGCGGGCAAAAACCATGTCGTTGCGCGAATACAAAATATTGACCAATGCCTGCAAAAACATTTTCATCACCACACGGTCGCCAATTTTGATACGAACCACACTGCTGGCAAAATCCTCTGGGTTGCCGATACCATAAATGCATGAAACCGAAGCCACCACTATCACATCCCTGCGGCCCGACAATAGGGCAGAAGTGGCGCTGAGGCGTAGTTTTTCTATTTCGTCATTGATGGATAAATCTTTTTCTATGTAGGTGTTGGTTACGGGCAGATAGGCTTCGGGCTGATAATAATCGTAATAAGAAATAAAATACTCAACGGCATTGTTCGGAAAAAACTGCTTAAACTCGCCATACAACTGTGCTGCCAGGGTTTTGTTATGACTTAAAATCAAAGTGGGGCGTTGCACTTCCTGAATCAGGTTGGCAATGGTAAATGTTTTCCCCGAACCGGTTACCCCCAACAAAACCTGTGCATGGTCGCCCCGATTGATGCCTTCCGCAAGCTGTTGAATGGCTTCAGGCTGGTCGCCTGTGGGCTGATAGTCTGATATGAGTTCAAGTTTCATTTGGTCTTTTTATTGATTTTGATAAAACATCGCACGGGATAATGATCTGAATAATCGGAAGGAATGTTGGCAAAATTGGCTGCCTGCAAGGCTTCTGAAATAAAGATATAGTCGATTCTGAAAGAGGGAGCAAAGCCCGTATAAGTATGCCCGAATCCCGAGCCTGATTCGGTGAAAGCATCATTCAGATGTTTCTTCAGACGATAATAAGCATAAGAAATGGGAGTGTCGTTCAGGTCTGTACATAGAATGATAGGATAACGACAGGTTTTGATATGCTCTGCCACCAAATCGGCTTGCACGGCCCTTTTCTGAAAGGCTGATTTCAACAGATTGAAAATCCGCAGTGTTTTGCCCTTGAGTTTTTCGTTGGTTTCGGGTTTCACAGAAGTCATTTGTTCGGCAAACATCAAATCCTCGTGACTGAAATGTATAGACTCGAAATGAGCATTGTAAATCCTGACGGTATCTTTATTAATGATAACATCGGTATAAATGCACAGATTGGATTTAGAATTAGGAAAATCTATGCCCCCCTTATTCACAATAGGGTAGGAGGTTAAAGTGGCAATGCCATACTCGTAGTTTTTGAACTTATAGGTGTATCCCACATGAACATTCTTTGTTTTCAACAAATTAACCAAAGTGTCTTTTGTTTTGAATTTGCCGGAGGTGTCGTTCACAAACTCCTGAAAGCAGAGTATATCAGGCGACTCTTTTTGAAGAAATTTAAAGATATTGTTGCGATTGGTGAAATTCAGTTGCCAGTTTTTTCCGTAGTTATACAAATCAAAATTCTTGACGTTATAAGAAATCACTTTAAAATAATCTTTATCAGCCATGGCTTTGCTGCCCGAATGCATCTGAAAAGAGATCGGAAGAGCACACGTCTGAACTCCAGTCACCTGAAGCTATCT
>CAYYQJ010000576.1:0-2597 GCA_964473775.1 uncultured Bacteroidales bacterium
GCCACAATTCGAAATGCAGATGAGGTCCTGTAGAAAGTTCACCGGTTTCTCCAACTATAGCAATGGGGTCGCCGGCTTTCACAAAATCGCCTGTCTTTTTCAGTAAAACAGAATTGTGTTTATAAACCGAAACCAGATTGTTGGAATGTTGTATAGAAATAATGTAACCGGTTTCAATGGTCCATCCTGTAAACAAAATGGTTCCGTCGAGAGTTGCTTTAACCGCATCATTTTTCTTTGCGGCAATATCAATACCGAAATGTCCTTTGGCCGGATTGTATCCGTTCACCACCAACCCTTTTATAGGAGTGAAAAAGAAAAAACTGCTCATAGCCCCTGCATCTTCTGATTCGGATGTAAACGTCAGGTTATATTTATCCATGTTTTCAAATTCATTCCGTAAAGCAGAATCTTCGGAAGAAATTTTATAATCGAGGTTTTTATATTTATGAACGCTGCTGTCGCTGGGCTTTTTTAAATCCTGTTGAGGGAAATCTTTTCCTTCAATAACATACCTGAGGTTTTCAAGATAAAGATTTCGGCGTACAATTTCTTTTTCCATCGAATCGGTTTTCAACGTCAGAGTAAAAAGTTCTCGTTGCATATTCACATCACCATAGCCCGGAATAAATTCCCGTAAGGGAGAATAAGCAATAATAATACTGGTAGTAAAAATTAAAAACATGGCAACAGCACCAGTGGCCACGAACACGTTCATGCGGGTAAGACGGAAAGATATCTTGCGCTCAAAAGTAGAATCGTTCATGATTACAAGACGATACTTGTCATGAAGTTTCTTTTTAAAATCTTTCCAGCGCGATTGTTTTTTTTGTTCCATTTTGAATAATCTGCAAATATCCGAAAAAAATGTCACTTTAAGTTATTAAATTGACTGAATTAATTGTTTTGCGCTCAAAATGAAACCTGAAGTGAAATCAGAGAGTATAACAAAACCAATAAATCGGGTAAGTGTCAAAACCAATTTTTTCGATATTTATTGTACTCAAAACAGAAAATAAAGCTAAAAAATGAAGGTTTTTAGAAAAAATAAAATAATTTTGTAAAATAAAAGTTATATCATACAAAAAATATTAGTGTGTCTGAAAAATACTTAATCAAAACGCTGTCAATAATATTCTGCTGTTCGACGCTGTTCTTTTTTTCTTGTTCAACAAAAAAGAACACCTTCACCCGCAGGGTATATCATAATCTCACTGCCCATTATAATGCTTACTTTAACGGAAAAGAAGCGCTGAAAGAAGGCGTCAACGATCTGTCTAAGAAGAATAAGGATAACTATATCCAGATTATTCCTGTATTTGAGTTGGGAACTAAAAGTGATGCACAATCGGTTTATAGCAATATGGACCGTACCATGGAAAAGGCATCCAAGGTAATCCAGAAACATTCCATTTACATCAAAGGCGAAGAGCATGTGAAATGGATAGACCGATCTTTTATGCTTATCGGCAAAGCTTATTATTATAAGCAGGATTACGATATGGCTTTTCAAACCTTCAATTATATTCTGAACAAATATAAAGATTCGGATGTTAAGTATGAAGCCATTATCTGGAAAGCAAGGGTGCTGACTCAGCAGGGAAAACTTGATGAATCGGAAGCTTTGCTTGCATCTATCGAAAAGAAAATGGAGAAAAACAAAGCCAATCGCAAAGCAGAAAAAATGTATCCTTTGGCTTATGGGGATGTGATGGTGAAAGAGAAAAAATTTGATGAAGCCATTGAATATTTGCAACAAGCCCTAAGGCTCAACAAGCAAAAACACATTCGTACACGATTAACTTTTATTCTTGCTCAAACATTTCAAAATGCTGGCAATGCTCAGCAGGCCGATAAATACTACAAAAAGGTGTTGGGCATGAATCCTATTTACGATATGGAGTTTGCCACAAAAATAAATCTGGCAAAAAACTACGAAGTTACCCTGGGAGGTAGTCAGGATATAAAAAAGAAACTGGTAAAAATGATTAAGGATGATAAGAATAAAGAGTATCTCGATCAGATTTATTATGCTCTTGCCGAAATCAACCTGAAAGAAAATGATATGGAAAAGGCCATTAAACATCTGAAAAAATCAGCCGATAAAAGCGTTTCCAATAATTATCAGAAATCAATTTCTTATTTAAAACTGGCCGATTTGTATTTTGCCATACCCGATTATCGTAATGCTCAAAAGTTTTATGATAGCTGTATGATAACCCTGCCACGTGAGTTTCCGAATTACCAGTTGATAGATAACAAAAAAAATACCCTAAACGAGTTGGTTAAAAATCTGGATGTGGTTGCTTTGGAAGACAGTCTTCAAATGTTGGCCAAATTGTCGCCTGCCGAGCGTTCCAGAAAAATAAACGAACACATAGCAGAGCTTAACCGCATCGAACAAAAACAAAAAGAAGAAGAAAACCAACGACTACGCGAATTAAATCAGATTCAGCAAGCCAATCTTACAGGTAATATTCAAAATTCAGGTTCCTGGTATTTTTATAATCCTTCTTCAATGAGTTTTGGTTATAACGAGTTTATTCATAAATGGGGCAAGCGCAAATACGAAGATTTGTGGCGACTCAGCAATAAAA
>CAYYQJ010000577.1:0-2597 GCA_964473775.1 uncultured Bacteroidales bacterium
ACGGCTCTGAACACTCTTTCCCTACACGACGCTCTTCCGATCTCACCCGCTCTTCCAGATTATGCTTTACCTTACTTAATTCTTCAAGCGTGTCTTTTAACGAATTTTCAGTTTCAAGTCGTTCAAGTTCGCCTGCAGAGCGCGGAGCCACCAGCTTTAGTAATGCTTCTGCTCTGCCTACTTCGTGCAATGGTCTATGTCCGATGATGGCAATTAAGCCTATTGCCTGTCCTTTAGAATCGAGAAGTGTGGTGCCAATGTAGCTTTCAGCTTTCAGGTCTTGCAGTGCCTCATCCTTTGGAAACAGTTCGCGTACTCCATGTTTGTAGCAACAAACACTTTTATCCACCACTTCGCCACAGGGTGTATCTTTTAATGTGTAACTTACATTGGTCTCAAACATGCCTTGATTATAAACAGCAACGGTTTGTGCAGTAAGTTTATCGCCTTCAAGCCTATCTATACAAACATACTCCATATGTAAGGTTTCAGCCAGATAACGAGCCAATGCCTGAAAAAAGTTTTCTTCAGCCCCCGGTAAACCACAACTGAGTAAAAATATTTGAGCATTCTCAATAATTTTTCGGTCGTTAATGTCGAAACAATGACCAATATAACCTACAAATTCTCCGGCATTATTATAATTGGGCGTGCCCATATCTCTTATCCATCTGTATTCGCCACTTACATGATGCAAGCGGTAATCCATGTCTAATTTTTCTTGTTTATTGAAGGCGTCATTATAAATATTGAGACACTTATCGAAATCGTCGGGATGCACACCTTCTGCCCAACCAATTCCTATTTCCTGCTCTATGGTTCGGCCTGTAAATTTCAACCAGGGCTGATTAAAATAATTGCACATTTTGTCGAGGCCTGCAGTCCAGATTAGTGCAATACCCGTGTCGGCAAGAGTACGGTATTGAAGTTCACTTTCAGTGAGTTTCTCTTGAATCAGCATAGACTCTGTGATGTTTCTGACACTCCCGAAAATTGTTTTTGATTGCTGATTTTCTGAATCGTGATCGAGCGAACCTACCACCTCAAGCCATCGCAAAGCCCCATCAGCCGAATAAGAACGGCATGTAAATTTAACGGTTTGCTTAAGTAAAAGTATTTTTTTAAAATTATCATTTACAATGGGTAAATCTTCAGGATGAATAATTTTATACCAATCATCGGGATTATTTACGTTTTCTAAAGAATGCCCTGTAGCCTGAGTATAATTTCCGGCAATGATAGACATTTTGTAATTACCTTCATTATCAGCAGATAGTTTGAAAACATAATCACTCATCAATTCATTTAGAAAACGAAATGTTTTCTGCTCTTCCAAAATTGCTTTTTCAGCTTTTATTCTTTCCGAAATATCAGTGGCTATTATCAAAAAATGTTTTCCGTCGGCAGCAAATGTTCCATTCAGTTGTACATAAATGGAGGTTCCATTTTTGTTGTTGATAACGACTTCGCAGTTATTTGGACTTTTGCCCCATAATATTTTTGATAAGAAATCTATAAAAGAATTCCTAAATTCCTCAGCTATAAAAATTGTAAAACTATTGTATAATAAGCTATGGCGATCTTTGCCTAACAATTTTGCCCCTGCCAGATTAAGCTCATGTATGTAGCCTTCGGGTGTAATCGTAAAATACCCTAAAGGGGCAAAATCGTATAATGCCGTATATTTTTCATTATCTATTTCTGTTTGCCCTTGCGCATTCAAAAGTTCTTCGTTTTGCATTTCCAGTTCAATCTGGTGAACTTTCAATTCATGCAATAGTTTAATTGTATCACCTTCAGATGTATGTGTTTCTGTTTTGGTTCTTTTCTGTTTCAATGATTCTTCTGCCTTTTTCCGAAGAAACTCCTTTCCTGATTCCGTTTTCTTTTTCATGAATTACTTTTTCTTTTAATAATTAAGGGTTTTATTGAGAGCTTAAAGATTAATAATTGATTTGCTATTAGTGACTTTTGTTTTGAAATGTTTAAAATAGATTGGTGGCAATTTTGCAGAGATTTCTTCTTTTTTATTTATGCGTTGTTTTTTTTAAATAAAATATAGCTTGAATAGGGGAATTTTTACAAGCAATACTACACGTTTTCAATGGTTTTATCATGTGTAATAGATGCTATAGCCTGATACAGATTTTTCAATTATCCATTCCAAAATGGTAACAAAAATAAATAAATTCTTTTACATTCCTAATAATTTTATAAAATAAAATGGAATCTACCAAATGCAATTTATTGTTGATTAATGATTTTATTTTTATTTCAATCTCCTTCCTGAATCAAAAAAAATATTCAAACTATGGCGTTCATTCTATCTCTTCATAAAATTTCCAACTAAACCCAATTTCCCTTTTCATTCATAAATTACCGACATAAATGCTAAGGCATATAAGATTTCGAAGGGGAAATTAACACCATCCCTTATCCATTTTATAACATTTCGAACCGTGATACCATTTCCTAAAAGGGAAAATTTAGGACATGTAAGTTTCCGTTTCCAGTATTGAAGTTTTGTTTTCCAGTATTGGAATTTTGTTTTCCAGTATTGAAGTTTGATTTTCCAGTATTGAAGTTTGATTTTCCAG
>CAYYQJ010000578.1:0-2583 GCA_964473775.1 uncultured Bacteroidales bacterium
TTTATGTTTAAAAACAATCTGCGGAAAATAAACAGCAGTATGGCAAAAAATATAATCAATGCAAACACATCGCCTGAGGCAAACACCAGTTTATATAGAAATCCATCAAAATAAAACGATTTCTCGCTCTGCGTAAGGCCGTCGAAAACCATTTCTACACTGCCTATCAGTATAACACAGAATCCCCAAAACACCAAAGCATGAATAAAACCTATTACAGGTCGGCGCATAATTTTGGTTTGACCAAATGCCACTTCGAGCATCAACGAAAATCTTTTGCCATAATCTTTTATGGGAAAGCGTTTGGTTAATCTGAAAAATCCCCACAGTCTGAATACGGTGTAAGCAAACACGCCTAAAGTTAATAGAAGTGTGATGATGAAGACAATCTGTTTTAGCATATTTAATCAATTAATCGGCTGTGTTGCAACTGAACTTTTGCCGCAATTAAACCATAGTTTTTTGTTTTAAAATTCGTTTGTAAAAATACAATTTATTTTAATTGTTCAACAAAAAAAACAAAGAGTCGGGAATTTATCATTGGGATTAATGATTTAGTATTATGCAATTGGTGAAATGTGAATTGTGCTCTATGATTATCAATCTTCACTTTTTGAGTCGTACCTGATGATTTGCATTTAGAATTCAAACTTTTAAAAATGATAATTGTTGTTGTGGTATTGTTTTTTTAACGGTTTAGAATTGATTATTCTTTAAAATGAAATTAATTTTTGCCATGTTGGATATTTGTAAATTTTGCGTAATTTTGAAAAAATTTTTTAAAAGAATGAAAACAGCGTCAATAAAACAAACTGTAACTCTTGAGGCAGCGCCTGAGGTGATTTATAATTTGCTGATGGATGCCAAAAAACATGCTGCCTTTACTGGCGGGAAGGTAAAAATGGATCCGAAAATCAATGGGGCATTCAGCGTCTTTGATGGTTATGTGCAAGGATTTAATATTGATTTAGTGCCTGCAAAAAAAATTATTCAATTCTGGAATTTTCAGGAAGATGGTTGGCCCGAAAACCATTATTCTGTTTGCACCTTTGAACTGGAAGATTTGGGCAACCAAACTAAACTTCATTTCCATCAATCCAATGTGCCTGTACATAAAGTGGATGAATTGAAAGCTGGCTGGAAACAATATTATTGGCAAGCAATGAAAGATTACTTGAAAGCCAATTCAAAAAAAAGCCCTTTCACGTATGAAAAGGCTAAGGATAAGAGCGGAAGAAAGAAAAAATCAGCAATCTAGGTTAGCTTTAAACCTATCAATTGTTGGGCGCACCGCTATCAATCCAGCAGATTACATTATTTTTTTCGGCATCGGTCATGCTGCTGTTTTTAGGCATACTGCCTGAAACAATTTGGCTGCGGATATTCGATTTATCATTATTCACTCCGTTGTACGAAGAGTACGATCCATGACAACCAGCGCATTTACTTGATATTATTGGAGCAACATTGGTTGCATAAGATTTGGCTGCACCCGAACAATCGGGGGTGTAGCTTGTGGAAGAAGTTTTTTTGCATGCCCAAAACAAGCTTGCACATAGCAGAATTACAATTAGCTTTTTCATTTTATTAAGTTTTGAAAAACTAACGAGGTTTTCCGGATAATAGTATATATATATTGTATTATGGGATTGACATTTTTCAAGGCAAGTACTATTTGAGTTCATACAAAAAATCAGCCTCTAATTTTCTATTGCCATTTTCATCCCACAAGAATGAATAATACGGAAGAGATAATATGTGGTTGTATTGTTCCAATAGATTATTCAAATTTTCCGGAGTAAGTAATTCCATCATTCTTTTTATTACCGGCGACATTTCCGAATAAAGTTTTTCTAATTGCGGAATTTCTTTTCGTTTTTCTTCATTCTTTTTTAAAACCGTAAATAAGTGGAGAGAACATAGTAATAGGTTCATTTCTTTTTCATCAATAAATTGTTCCATCTTATTTATCTCCTAAATTTATTCTGGTTTTTATGCTCAAAAATATTTCTGACCGCGCTGATACTTTTCTTTTTATTGGTTTTCTATTTGATTGATTTTTTGTTGCTCTTCTGTTTCCGGATTCAAAGGCGGATAGCGGTCATAAAAATTGGATTCGTCGATATAAAATTTTGTCTTTTTGAACTTATTTCTAATCTTTTGTTTTTGTTTCTCGCTTAATGAGGCCATTGTACGTTGCAAATATTTTGCAAACATTATATAATCTTTCTCCAATTCAGGGTAGTCTTTTCTAATCTGTGGATGGTTTTCCAGAAAATTTAGTAACAATTTTGCCACACATATATTACTTATTGTATCAAGGTCTAAAAATTTGGCCATGTTTAAATTCCTTTTAAATTTTCGAATCCTTTCCTGAAAAATGAAACATCTTTATAAATTACAACGACTTTTATAACTTTTTTTTCTTTGTTTTTGCGGCTTTCTTTTCGTCTTTTTCTAATTGTTTCCTAACCATTTCTTCCCTTATTTTTTCTAATTCCAACCTAAGAGCAGGTCGGGGGTCGGACAGAAATTCTTTTATTGATTTAATCAAATAGAAATAATGTGCTATTTAATCTCTTC
>CAYYQJ010000579.1:0-2583 GCA_964473775.1 uncultured Bacteroidales bacterium
AACATTAATACCTGTGGTTACAAGTATTAATATTAATGTACCACAGAAACATGTTATTTATTATGTTGATAGTGTTAAAAAATTAGCCGCACGTCCGAAAGGCATGTCGCGGGTGGATTTTTATGTTCAGATTGGAGGCGATGAGCCAACAAATCTGACAGATTTGCTCTCAAAGGGTGGTAGCCGTGTTGGCGAAGGCTCCAAAGGCAAATTTATTTATAATTTACCGGCAGGCAGCAAAGGCAAATCGGTTTATTATATATTGGCTTTTGTTTCGTCGAAAACAAAAGATATATTCTCATGTAGTGTTGTTTACAGCGCCACAGGGAATTAAGAGCGGTGTTTAGAAAAACTCTGCCCTTTACAGCAGAAATTTGATTATTTAGGGAGGTTAAGTTTCTGAGATGGTTAGAGGGTGGAGTTTTTTTTGTATCTTTGCTAAGAAATATTTCGCATAAAAATGCTGTGCTATGAAAACACAATTGTTCATTATATTTTTCACTTCCGTGATGATGTTTTCTTGCAAAAGAGACCAGGAAATTCTTCCTATTATTCAGCATAACACACAGACGCATTTTTACGACACCATTATAAATCCTAAACTTATACAGAACTACCTTTTTAATACAGGTACTTATTGGATTTATAAGGACTCAGGAACCAATGTTATTGACACCTGCACGGTTGATTCAACAAAAACCGGCTATCAATCATACTTTCAGAGGCCGGGTAATCCTGGTGGAATAGCATATACAGTTTTGTTTAAGTATATCCAAAACGTAAGAAAATGTCAATTTCCCTGTAAGTATGTTTTGTTCAGTAACAACATATTCATGGATAAAATTAACTCGGCTTGTTCCCAAATATTTGGTCTTACAAATGTTGATACATCAGGAAGCATTAATCTTACGGTTAAAGATCTTTTCTTTGCCAATTATTCAATAGGTGTAAATACATATTCTAATGTTTATAAACTTTTCTACAGAAACCCATGTCCTGATAATTATATTGATATACCTGACAGCGGTTATTATTATATGAAAGCAGGAATTGGCATAATAAAAAGTGAGTATTATATAAATGGACAAAAATCGGTGTATGAATTGGAGGACTACCATATAAACTAATAATTGTATCTGGATTTTGGAATTGATATGAGTATCCAATAATCTGTGAATCTGTGGCAACATCCTTATCATAAACAGCTTAAACCACAAATCCTGAATTCTATGATTGTCAGTATTGTTTTTATTCTTACTCATGAAAAAAAATAATATCAGGGAATTTGTAGTGTAAAAGAAATTTCTTAGTTTTGTCAAATAAATAAAATGGAATCCAGACACCATTAAAAAAAACGGGGCGTAACTGAAAAGCCTTATGAGTAGGGAAATTCAAACAATTAAATTATGAAAAAAGTAAGAGTACTATTAATTTTAACTGCTGTTGTTGCAGTTTTTACATTTGGTTCATGTAAAAAAGACCGCACTTGTTCCTGTACCTACACCTCTGGAGGGACTTCATATACAGAGGCCCACGATTTAGGCAAAACCACAAGTAAGGCCGCTAAAGATGCCTGCGATGCATTACAACTGGTTAATCCAGGCGGAGTGTGCACATTAAAATAAATTAATGGTAATGAATTTTATTCGTAAATAGCAAAGGTGGTAAAATCCACCTTTGTTATTTCCGGATAAGGGGAAGCGATTCTCAAAACAAAAAATCTGTGAATCTGTGGCAATCCACATAAATCAAAAATCGCCAATGAAATATCCCAACAAAACAATCAAGCACTTTACCCTTTGCTTCATCCTTTGCATTATCAGCCTTCATTCCACAAAAGCACAGAATCTTTTGGGGTTTACCGACAATTTTGCGGGGGCCGTTTCCACTTATCTGAATCCGAGCAGCATTTCCAATTCGAGGTTAAAGCTTGATATCAATCTGTTTACTTTTGGCGGGCATCTGCAAAACAATTATTATTTCATTCCAAAAAGCGAATATAAGCCTTTGAATCCATTCAATCATGGCTTTATGGATTTGATGAATTATCAAGGATACAATACCAATAATAGTCGCAACTATCTGTACACTAAAGAGCAACTTCATTTGCCATCCATCATGTATTCGGCTCGCAATTGGGCCTTTGCCATGCACCTTACCTGGCGCTTTGAGGCTGATACTAAAAATGCGCCAAATGATATCATCAATTTGCTTTACGAAAATATGCTTCAGGGAAAAGATATTACGCAAGAATTGAATGTAGATAAGCATGCCGATAAATTTCATTTTGCAGCAGCCACATGGGAAGAAATTGGCGGCACCTACAGCCGAACAATAATGAACGATGGCCATTATTATTTAGCGGCGGGTGCTACGGCCAATCTGTTGCTGGGAAATTTAGCCTATTTTTATAACAATGATAAAATAGATTATTATTTTCATGACAACAGTAGTATCACATTTAATAATGTGAAGGCAAAATTTGGTGGCGTGTTGCCAAACGGAGTTATTAACGGTTATGGTTTGAGTTTTGATTTGGGTGCCACTTTTTGTATTGGCGATTCTGCTAAAAACAAGGGCAAC
>CAYYQJ010000580.1:0-2575 GCA_964473775.1 uncultured Bacteroidales bacterium
TGGGCAAAGGCGGAAGTCAGTTCCATTTTTCAATGAATCAATCAATAGATTAAAAAAATAAAAAAATTATTAATAAAAAATTACAAACGGAGGTGTTTATGAAAAAAATATTAGTATTATTAGTCCTTATCCCATTATTTTCGTTTCAATCGAAAGCTCAAAAATTTGCTTATGTTGATACTGAATACATTTTGGAAAACATGTCGGAGTATAAAGATGCTCAGGAAGCTTTAGATAAATTGTCGTTAGAATGGCAAAAAGAAATAGAAGCCAAATTTGCTGCTATCGACAAAATGTATAAAGATTATCAGGCAGAAGCAGTGCTGTTGCCCGAAGACATTAAAAAGAAACGTCAGGATGATATCGTTGCCAAAGAAAAAGAAGCAAAAGATTTGCAGAAAAAAAGATTTGGTAAGGATGGCGATTTGTTTAAAAAAAGAAAAGAACTCATAAAACCCATTCAGGATAAAATTGCTACAGCTATTGAAGATATGGCCAATACCAATGGTTATGCAGTGGTTTTTGACAAATCGGGTAGCCTGACAATGATTTATGCCAACTCTAAATACGATAAGAGTGATGACGTTCTTACCAAACTTGGCTACAAACCCGGTGCTATGGATACGAAAGATGATAAACCCGATAAAACTGGAAAAACAGATAAAACCGATAAAACAGGTAAAGATAGTAAGGACGAATAGCAATATTATTCAAAATAATAAAAAATTGTATCTTTGCACTCATTTTAAAAAATAATAACCTTAAAAATGTATATGAAAAATTTAACCAAAACAGTAATCATTCTTTTTTTAGTGGCTTTTTCCACTGCAACTTTTGCACAAGTAAAACAAAAATTTGGCCACATCGATTCTAATGAATTACTCAAATTGATGCCAGGTAGAGATTCTGCTACAGCTAAAATACAAGCTTATTCAAAAACTTTAGAAACTCAGTTAAAGGGTATGCAAAGTGAACTAGAATCAAAATATAACGATTATCAGGCAAATGCGGATAAATTTACCGACCTTATTAAGCAAACCAAACAAAAAGAACTTCAGGATATTCAGGCACGTATAGAAGCTTTTCAAACTTCAGCACAAGATGATTTGCAAAAGAAACAAGAAGAATTACTGAAACCAATTATTGATAAAGCTAAAGCTGCTATCGAAAAAGTAGCTAAAGACAATCAATTTACATACATCTTTGATGCCGGTCTTGGTGTTTTGCTTTATTCAGATCCAACTCAGGATATACTTCCTTTGGTTAAAAAAGAAATGGGATTAAATTAATCCTTTAAAAAGATTATTGAAAAATCAAAAATCCTTACATAAGGGTTTTTGATTTTTTTTTAAAATACCACTCACCACTTCAAATTTTTGTAAATAATTAAATTTTATAAAATGAAACATTACGGAATCAATAAAACAGCAATTACTTTTATGTTACTCATCCTGCCATTTTTTACTGCATTTTCGCAGGTAAAATCACAGGTAACCATTAATGGTAAAATCAGTAATAATACCTATCCCAATGCGGTTCTTTCTCATATTGGAAAAGAAGCCGAGATGTTGCAAAAAGTAGCTATAGCTGCCGACGGAACTTTTACCATTACTCAGGATATTGCTACTCCAGATTTCTTTAAACTGGAATTTGATAAAAACAGTTCGGTGATGATGATTTTAAAACCGGGTGAAGTGATAGAAGTTAAAAGTGATGCTACCGACTTTCTTAAAAAACTGCACATCACTGGCAGCAAAGAAACTGCACAAATTTTTGCCAATCAACATTTGATTGACGAAACCAAACACAAACTGGATAGCATTTCAAATTTGTCGTACACAATTATGGCCGACCCAAAACGCGATTCGTTGACTCAGGTGATTAAAACGGCTTACGAGAAAATGGAAGCTTCTCAAACTACTGCACTCACCTCTTTTATGTTGAACAATCCCACTTCACTGGCCATTTTGTTTTTGCCAGATGCTTTTAAAGTGGACGATAATATAGAAACTTATTTAAAGGTGGATGAAGACTTGTTTAAAGCGTATCCAAACAATGTTTATGTTGGCAACCTACACTCACAGATAAATGCCGCTAAAGCCACTCTGATAGGCTCTGTAGCGCCCGAAATCACCCTACCTGATACCAGCGGTGTAAATTTCTCGCTGAGTTCTTTAAAAGGCAAATATGTTTTGATTGATTTCTGGGCATCCTGGTGCAGTCCTTGTATGGGCGAAATGCCTAATGTAAAAAAGCTTTATGCCGATTTTAAAGACAAAGGCCTGGAAATACTGGGTGTTTCTTTAGATAAAACACGTGCACCTTGGACCAAAGCCATTGTAAACAAAGGTCTTTCGTGGAAAATGGTAAGCGATGTAAAAGGCTGGCAATCTATCGTATGTCCTTTATACAATGTAAGCGCCATTCCTTATACCGTATTGTTGGATAAAGAAGGTAAAATCATCGCCAAGAATCTCAGAGGGGATGATTTATATAAAAAGGTGGAAAGTTTGTTGAAATAAACATGAAAAAAACAGAGATTATTGAATTTAAAATAACTCTCTGATAAAAAGGC
>CAYYQJ010000581.1:0-2571 GCA_964473775.1 uncultured Bacteroidales bacterium
TCTGAACACTCTTTTCCTACACGACGCTCTTCCGATCTCCCAGGCAGACCAGAAACTTTTTTTGGTTCTTCATCCTACGCGACCATTCGTTGAGCAGAATAGAAAAAGTGAGCACAAACACACTGAACTGAAATAAAATACTCACCCCCCAGTCGCCACCGTGCATGCCTTTCAGAAAAACAAATTCGTTTAAAGCCAACACACCCAGAATCACTCCTTCTATAATTGAGTAAGCGAAATGGATGAAAAAGGTGTTTCTTTCCAGCGGATTAAAATCTATCTTTTTAAATAGTGGCATCAGTATTTTTTGATTCGTGTGCAAAATTACATTTTCATTGCTTCAATAATTCAATAGCTAAATAATAATACCAACAATTTATTTCGAAGTTTACCAATTTATTACGAATTTTGCCCAAAAGATGTATCATGAAATTTATTTCTGAATTCCGCGACAAATCCTTGGTAGAGAATTTAATTAAAGAAATACAAAAAATCTCACGTAAAGAAATAGCACTGATGGAAGTCTGTGGCGGGCATACCATGTCTATTCATAAGTTCGGAATTCCGGCTATGCTGCCTTCAAATATCAAACTTTTGTCGGGCCCAGGCTGTCCGGTTTGTGTCACCGATAAAAAATATATAGACATTGCCGTATTTTTGAGTAAGATTCCCGATGTGATTATTACTACTTATGGTGATTTGATTCGCGTTCCGGGCTCACAGGGCAACCTGGATTTGTCGAAATCGCAGGGAAACGATATCCGCATTGTGTATTCAAGTATAGATGCTTTGCAGATTGCCAGAGAAAATCCTGATAAAAAGGTTGTTTTCTTAGGAATAGGATTTGAAACCACAGCACCCGGAACCGCTGTGGCCATTTCAAATGCCCATAAAGAAGGGCTCAGCAATTTCTTTGTGCATTGTTCGCATAAAATAATGCCTCCTGCAATGGAGGCGTTGATTACCGAAGGTGTAAAGATTGACGGATACATTTGCCCGGGGCATGTAAGTGCCATCACAGGTTCGGCAATTTATTATTTTATCCCTGCTAAATTTCATCTGGGTTGTGTAATAGCCGGTTTTGAGCCTACCGACATTTTGCAAAGTATATTGATGTTGGTTCGTCAGATTGAAAACAATGATACCAAAGTAGAAATTGCCTATAAAAGGGCAGTGAAACCCGAAGGAAATCTGTTGGCCAAAGCCATGCTGGAAGAAGTTTTTGAATTGGGCGACGATTGGTGGCGGGGCTTTGGAATCATTCCTGATTCAGGTTTGAAGATAACGGATAAGTATAAACAATATAATGCTGAAGCTAATTTCACAATAAATGTTCCCGAACCTAAAGAAGATAAGGGGTGTATTTGTGGCGAGATTCTGAAAGGGATGAAAAGACCTGTTGATTGTAAATTGTTCGGTAAAGTATGTACTCCTGAAAACCCAATCGGAGCATGCATGGTTTCGAATGAGGGGGCATGTGCGGCGTTTTTCCGTTACGGAGAGTAAAGGAAGGCAAAAGGTAAATGGGAGATGAAATTAATAATTGGTACTAAATAAATTGAAGATAACATGAAAAATAAAACAATCCTCCTTGGACATGGCAGCGGCGGCAAACTAAGCCACGAACTTATTAATAATATTTTCTTCAAGCATTTCGGTGAGAATGAAAAGCATTTTCCAACCGATGCTTCTCTGTTGCAGTTGCCCGGCAAGCATATTGCCTATACCACCGATTCGTATGTGGTTGACCCGATATTTTTTCCGGGTGGCAACATAGGTAAACTGGCGGTTTGTGGTACAGTGAACGATCTGGCGGTTTCTGGCGCTACACCTCTTTATCTGAGTTGTGGTTTTATAATTGAGGAGGGATTTGCTTTTGACCAATTAGAAGAAATAGTAAAAACTATGGCCGATGAAGCCCGTAAAGCCGGAGTGAAGATTGTGGCAGGCGATACCAAGGTGGTGGACAAAGGCAAATGTGATAAAATTTTCATCAATACCAGCGGAATTGGTAGCATGTTGGCCAAAAATAAACACATCAGCTACGGAACATTTATTAAACCGGGCGACAAAATTATTATTAATGGAAATATCGGCGACCATGGAGTTACCATCATCGGTGCACGGAACAACATCAGCTTTGCCGACGATTTACAATCGGATTGTGCCAGTCTCAACGGCTTGTTGCTGGAGGTGATGAATGCCTCAGAAAACATACTATTTATGCGCGATGCTACCCGCGGAGGTATTGCCACCGTGCTTTGCGAACTGGTTGAAAACCGGGAGTATGGTATTATGATTCACGAGGCTGATATCCCTGTTAGCGAAAGTGTTTCTGGTTTGTGCGAGGTGTTTGGTTTCGACCCTTTGTATATTGCTAATGAAGGCAAAGTGGTGATGGTAATACGCGAAAAAGATGCCGAAAAGGTGCTGAAAGTGATGCATGCTAATCCCTTGGGACAAAATGCCTGTATTATTGGCGAAATAACTTCAACCCATGCCCAAAAGGTATTGTTGGAAACTTCAATTGGTGGCAAAAGAGTGATGGATATGCTGTCAGGAGAACAACTG
>CAYYQJ010000582.1:0-2570 GCA_964473775.1 uncultured Bacteroidales bacterium
AGTACCCAGCACCTAGAGTAGCGGGCAATCCAATCCCAGGCGCTATACAGTGCTCTTATGCGGTTTTTGAAGCGAGGCTTATGACTTGGGCAGCAAGTTTGTGCTCCCGATCTCTTGCCTTGCCGAGCGCCAATTGTTTTTTTCGCAGACGGATCTGTTTTTGCTGCTGATCCACGTGGAAGAGGCTGGCGCAAAGTGGTTGCATCGCCTATGCCTTTAAAAATTGCCAATAAAAATACCATCGAAAGCATTGCCCGCAACGGACAGATTGTTATTTCTGTGGGTGGCGGTGGAATACCGGTTTATTATAAACGTCCTAATTTTCTGGAAGGGATAGATGCGGTTATTGATAAAGATTTGGCATCTTCCTTACTCGCAATTCAAATCAATGCTGATGAGTTTTACATACTTACTGATGTTCCTAAGGTTTGCATTAATTTTAATAAACCTGATGAAAAACGTTTGGATGTGATTACGGTAGCCGAAGCTAAAAAATATTTGGCAGAAGGTCATTTTGCAGAAGGCAGCATGGCACCAAAGGTTAGAGCAGCTATTAATTTTACTGAAAATGGCAGGGGAGAAGCTATCATTACGGAAGCTTCGCAACTATCGAATCCTAATTGCGGAACCAAGATTGTTAAATAAATTGCTATAATGGGGATTAAACTTTGCCTGAATCATGATGATGCTTTTATCGAAGGGCGAAATTTTATCATACATATATTATATACCCACCCGGGAAATTAACTAAATGCAGATACTGTAATATTAAACTTCAATAGTGGTATGGACTTATCTGAATTAAACGAAATAGGTAGCAAAGTAAATAGCTGGCAAAAAGAAGAAACCCGTTATTTTAAATCGTTACCATTAAAGAATTATATTTTTGCGGCTATAGCTTTTTTGGGATTGTGCACCACTTTGTTGCCTTGGGGCGATGTAATTGTGGGGTTTTATGCTCAGGCGGTGGCTGTGGGATTGCATTTTTTTAAGGGGTGGCTCATCTTTTTGGTATTTGGGTATATTATTGCAATTCTTCTTTTCAATAAATATCTGAAACTGAAAGAAAACCTAACAGCTATTGTACCTATATTAGGAGCAGGGGCAGCCGTGGTTTTATCTTTAGGCTTCATTGTTTGGCATTTGTTTAAGGTGCAATATGGGGCTTATCTTTGCCTGGGCATCTCAATCATACTATTCTTAACCGTATTGATGTTTGATAAGCTGGTGCCGAAAAGATGATTCTAAACAGAAATATAAACAGGCTTGTTCTCAATCTTTAAAAACTTAAACTTAAATAATAATTTACCAATAACATAAAATAATAAAAAACTAAAGGAGGATTTATGGCTTTTAATTTAAAAAACAGAAACTTTTTAAAAGAACTTGATTTTACACCCGAAGAGATGAAATTTTTATTGAATCTTTCGGCTGATTTGAAACGTGCGAAATATGCAGGCACAGAACAACAATTATTGAAAGGCAAAAACATTGTGCTTTTGTTCGAAAAAGATTCAACACGTACACGTTGCGCTTTCGAAGTGGCAGCTTTAGATCAGGGTGCACATGTTACTTATCTTGGACCTTCAGGTTCGCAGATGGGCAAAAAAGAATCGATGAAAGATACTGCACGTGTGCTGGGTCGCATGTATGATGGTATCGAATATCGTGGTTATGGACAACACATTGTTGAAGAATTAGGAAAATATGCAGGAGTTCCTGTATGGAATGGTTTAACCAACGAGTTTCATCCTACTCAGATTTTAGCTGATTTTTTAACCATGATGGAACATTGTGATAAACCATTGCATCAGATATCATTTGCTTTTGTGGGTGATGCCAAAAACAATGTGGGCAATTCGCTGATGGTGGGTGCAGCTAAAATGGGTATGGATTTCAGAGCAGGTGCTCCAAAATCGTGTCAACCTGACCAGAAACTGGTGGACGAGTGTAATAATATTGCTAAAGAAACAGGTGCTAAAATCACCATTACCGACGATGTAAATGCTGCAGTGAAAGGTGTTGATTTTATTTATACCGATGTTTGGGTATCAATGGGCGAGCCTGAAAGTGTATGGATTGAACGCATCAACTTACTGAAACCTTATCAGGTGAACACTCAACTGATGAAGGCTACAGGCAATCCAAATGCCAAGTTTTTGCATTGTTTGCCAGCTTTTCATAACAGAGAAACCACCGTTGGAGAAGAAATTTTCCAGAAATATGGCTTAGATGGAATGGAAGTTACCGAAGATGTTTTCGAATCGAAAGCTTCTGTTGTTTTCGATGAAGCCGAAAACCGCCTCCATACCATTAAAGCTGTGATGGTAGCCACTTTGGCATAAGGAGGAAGACGGAAGTTGGAAGACGGAAGACTGAAGACTGAAGACGGAAGTTGGAAGACAGAGAATGCTACCATATAGTTCATCGTTATTCATCATAGCATTCCCTTATTTTGAACTCCCTAAATAACGAATGAAAAAGCTTTACCATATAATATTAAAAGGATTAAAGAGCCGGTTGTTCAGATCGGAAGAGCACACGTCTGAACTCCAGTCACCTGAAGCTAT
>CAYYQJ010000583.1:0-1353 GCA_964473775.1 uncultured Bacteroidales bacterium
CGAATCTGCTAGTATATTTAATTCTCGCAGAGCTTGACTTATTCAGCAGACCCTATTTACCGGCCAATGAAGATTGCTCAAAAGAATTCGTAAATGTAAAAAGTATCATTCAGTCGGCTGATGCTGCTTTTTGCAATCTCGAAGGTGTTTTCACTGATAGTCCCAACAATCATAAGCCTTGCAGTGGCAACAATTGCTGGACATTCGGTATGCCAACCAAATTTGCTGCCTGTCTGGTAGATGCGGGATTTGATTTGATATCCAATGCCAACAATCATTGCAAAGATTTTGGAGAAACTGGAAAAAAAACCACAGCCCAAACGCTGGATTCTGCAGGTCTGCATTATGCAGGATGGCTCAGCAAACCTTATACTATATTTATTAAGGACAGCATTAAATACGGCTTCTGCGCCTTTTCGCCCGAATCAGGCAACTGTAATATTCTGGATTATGAAGCAGCTAAAAACATGGTCCATTTTCTCGATTCCGTTTGCGATGTAGTGATAGTTTCTTTTCATAGCGGCTCCGAAGGCCCCGACCATCAGCATGTGCCACGACAAAACGAAATATTTATGGGCTACAACCGAGGCAATGTTTACGAATTTGCCCATAAAATGATTGATGCCGGAGCAGATGTAATTTTCGGTCACGGGCCGCACGTAACTCGTGCAGTAGAGGTATATAATCATAGGTTTATTGCATACAGCATGGGCAATTTTTGCACCTACAGCCGCATCAGCATTGCAGGTGTTTGCGGATTGGCTCCAATCATGAAAGTTTCAACCGATAAAAAAGGAAAATTCCTCAAAGCCAATATTATTTCCACCTATCAGTTAAGGTTTCAACCTCCTTTAATCGACCCCGATAAAAAAGTATTAAAAGTGATTCAAAACCTCACCAAAACAGATTTTCCTGAAGTAAAGATTCATATCAGTGATGATGGAGAGGTGACAGAGGAATGAGTTTGAAAAGGGGAAAGTTTCTTATTTTTAAATTATTTGTATTTTCGAATTAGCCATAAAGGATAGAAAAAAAGAAGGTAGAACCTTTACCTAAACTGCGCCCTACACCACAATCAATATTATTTAAAAATTAAAGGAAAACTTTCAGGTCTTTCCAGCGCATCAACTTCTATATCAACGTCAATATTTTCCCATGAAAGTTGACGCGGAGATATGCACTTCATCTTAAAAATATTTTCAACAGAAGCACTTTTAAATGCAGGATAGTCATCAAATGCAATAAAATACTCTTTTTCTTCGCAAATTATCCAAAATCCAAATTTCGAAATTGCCGTTACACTATTGGTTAAAGTATTGGTTCCAGAATTCAATGATTTCATTTTGTTTTTCA
>CAYYQJ010000583.1:1453-2561 GCA_964473775.1 uncultured Bacteroidales bacterium
TCCTTTAACAGTTGAATAGTTTGTAATAATTAAGCATATAAAAAAGGCATACAACCATTTAGTGCAAGCCTTTTCATTATCCTAAAATACTTTATTGTTTCGCTTTATAAATACCATAAACAATCAATGCAAATAGCAAAATTAATACACCGTTGGTAACAATATAAATGGGTGCGGCAAATAGTAGAAACGTAAAAATCAAGTTAGATGCCAAGGCTATAAAAAGAAAAACCCATGCCAGTGATTTAATATTAATTGCTGTACGTGGTAAATCAAAAGAAATACCAATCCCCAATATTAAAGTAAAGGCAATAAAAATAAAACTTCCTATACTTAAAACAATTTTGTTATTGCCGATATGAAAATTATACAAACCATAAGAAATTAATAAACTAATGGCTATTGCAATAGTTACCGGTATTGTTTTTATTTTCATAACATCATGGATTTTGTTGAGGTGGAGGTGGTGGTGGTGGTGGTGGTGGAACAACAGCAAATAATGCTGCTAATTCCTGAACATTACCTGCTAATTCCCAACCGGCCATTCCTTGTTTCCATACATACGTATCTTTTAATAATTGTCCGTTTTGAACCATTTGTTGCAGTTGCTGCCAATTAAATGGTGCAGATGTTTGACCATTTACTGCAATACAATATTGAATTTGTGGAGGTGGAGGAGGAGTATTTTGCTGTTGGTTTTGTCCTAAGTTATTCATCATACCTGCCATTTGGTTTCCCATTGCACCCCCCATCATCATACCCGTCATCATTCCGGCTGGATTCATACCGCCGCCGCCGTCGCCACCGCCAATATTTCCCATTGTGCCCATACTTTCCGCAGCGGCTTTTAACACTTCAGTCTGTTTTTCGATTTGAAAAACATTTAGATTTTTACCCTCAACCTGCATAGTTTGATCCATCAAATTAATATCCAGTTCTACCTCCATTTTCTTTGTTTGAAGTCCTGCAGTAACTCTCCTTAGTTCATGGTAGTTTTCACTTTCTTTATCAAATTCTATGGTGGCAATATCCAAACGTTTCAGATTTACACCAAAATCTTTTTCTAATGCATCTTTTATACTAGGATGAATTAAATCATTAATTTCTA
>CAYYQJ010000584.1:0-2560 GCA_964473775.1 uncultured Bacteroidales bacterium
ACCTCATACTTGCTGTCGGTTTTGCCTTGCTTGCCGCACTGAGCCGATTGCCTGTTTCTTTATTCATAGGAGCCATGTTTTTGCAGGAAATATTGGGTTTCGTAAAGAACAAAAAATTGAACCTAAAAATTGTATTGGTATTTGGATTGGCCTTTTGCATATTACTGGCTTATTTTCTGTACAATCGTTGGCTGGCAAAAACCTATGGTTCTGTTTTTCTGACTTCATTACTACCTGTAAAAGACTTTAATGAATTGAAAGAAAATCTGGTGTTTATTTATAAAACCTGGGGAAGGTCTTATTTTACGGTGTTTCATTACCTGTTGCTGGTAATCGGAGGTGTGATTTTTGGAATTCAAAGAATACGTAAACAAATGCTTACTGAATTTCAAAAAAATCTGATACCTCAGATTCTTATTACTTTGGCCGGAGCCATCTTGTTTTTTGTTGTGATGACCAATCAGTTTCATAGCCATGATTATTACTTTTTGGATAGTTTTTATATTCCGATGATACTGCTGTTTATTTTGTTTATTGATGGGATAAAAATAAAATTCAAGTTCTCGCTGGGATTGGCTTTGCTGATTATAATTTTGTTTGGATATACAGCCTACGGAAAATGCAAACAGGATATGGAGGCCCGATATGCCGAAGATTCGGGAAACAGAGCTCAGACAGAGGTAAATAATTATACGGATTCGAAAAAATATTTGGATTCGTTGGGGATAAGCAAGGAGGCTACCATGTTGGTGATTGATGCTTATTCGGCTAACATTCCCTTGATTTTGATGGATAGAAAAGGGTATATGGTGATAGGAAGTAGCGAAGAAAACATAAAGAAATATCTTGCAAAAACTTTTGATTATATTGTGATTCAGAATGATTATTTGCTTTCGGATGTTGTGAATTATTATCCAGACATCATTAAGGAAATTGTTCCCGTTGGGACGAATGGGAAAATATCTGTTTATAAGAAACAAAAGAACACAAAAAGTTTGTCGGAGTTTCTGCAAATAAAAGATGCGGTACTTTTTTGTTCGTCATCCTGCCCTGTGTTGAAAGATTCCTGTGAAGCTTTTCTCACAGGAGTGGTTTCATGCGATTCCATACTTCAGGTTCACTCTGAGAGTGAATTTACGGATGTTTTTGTAAAAAACATTGATGATTATAGAGGCAAAAATCTCAAGCTTATGTTCAGTGCTGATTGTAAACTAAAGAATTTCCTGAAAGACAATACCGATTTGGTTGCTATGCTAAATAAGGATGACATCCAGGTTTATTATAAGAGCTTTGCTTTGAATCAATATCTGAATGATGAGGTAAGCGCGGGATATAAAAAACTGTATTTTATGTATCCTTTTCAGGTTCCGAAAAACGGAAAACTTTCGTTAAAGCTCTATTTTTGGAACAACGGGAAAAACGATTTGGAACTAAAAAATATTATCCTCTGGCTTTACGAATAGCCCTCTATAAATTCAGTTGCTTTTTAGCACTTGAAATACTGGCATTGAGTTCGAATCCTACCAATAGCGAGATTGAATTAAAATACAGCCACATCAAAATAACGATGATGGTTCCTATGGAGCCATAGAGCGCATTGTATTTTGCAAAATTATTGACGTAATAATTAAATCCCGAGGTTGTGGCAATGAAAAGCAAGGTTGCCAATGTGGAGCCGGCAGAAATAAAACGGAATCTTTCGCGCTTGGCCGGAGCCAGATAATATAAAAAAGAAGAGCCGAAAAATACCATAAGCAGAACAACTATCCAACGCCCGTATTTAATAAGATTGAAAACCATAGCTTTTTTCAGAATGTGTGCCGTTATCAGATATTTCATACCCAAAGTCCCCAATAAAATAACAGCGGTGGAAAGCACAACAATTACAACCAGTATTACCATCAGTATGATTGAAATCATATACTGTTGCCACCATTTTCGGGTTTCTATGCTGTGAGAAGTATTATTAAAAGCGATAATCACACCAAGCACTCCGTTTGAAGAAAAATAGAGCGCCATGATAAAACCCAAAGAAAGCAAGCCCCCATGTTGTCGGGAAATGATATCGGTGATGGTAGAATTTATCAAAAGATAAAAGTTTTCGGGAACCGAGGAATGTATGGTTTCTAATAAGGTTTTCTGGAAATTATGAATGGGGATATAAGGAATCAGGGTAAAAATAAAGATAATGGCAGGAAACAAAGCCACAAAAAACTTAAAAGCAATGGAACTGGCACGGGTGGTTATGGCGCCATTCATGAGGCCTTTAATAAAAAACACAATCACATCATAAAGAGGCATGCCGTCGAATCCGGGCAATACAATCTTTTTGGTAATAATTCGGAAAGTCCTGAAAAGACGTGATTCTTTGATGAATCTGATTAAGTTAAACTTTTCCTTCATTCAACCGTTTTGAGACTCAAATCCAGGCTTTTTATATGATGTGTAATGGCACCCACAGAAATAAAATCGACCCCTGTTTCGGCATATCCTCTGATGGTTTCCAGAGTTATTCCAGATCGGAAGAGCGTCGTGTAGGGAAAGAGTGTTCAGAGCCGTG
>CAYYQJ010000585.1:0-2560 GCA_964473775.1 uncultured Bacteroidales bacterium
GGAAAGATCATTGTATTGCCCATGACTGAGATCATTTCTAAAAGAGATTTTTTTAAGATTGAATACCTGCCTGCCGCTTTAATCGATAGCTTGATTTTCCATATTGGCATGGTTGAGTTGGTGAGTTATTGGAAATCGGCCTGCCAGAAAAAGGTGGTTGTAAAGCCTTTTCAACTAAATGCTGAGCAAACGCTTTGGTGGAAGAAGTTGTATTTTAATGGCCTTGGCGAATTCTTTTATTTGAATGATATCAATGCGGGTTTTGATGATTTTATGGAAATAATTTCTGAAGGCAAACCACTTCCCGAGCCTAAAGATGTGATTAGCGACAATTATTATATGGTTCCCGTGGGTGGGGGCAAAGATTCGGTGGTGACTATGGAGATTTTGCGACGAAAATATCGTGTGCGTCCTATGGTAATCAATTCCCGAAAGGCCACAAACGAATGTATTCGCATGGCGAAGTTCGAAAATGAAAATACCATGATGGTTTATAGAACCATACATCCTCAATTACTCAATCTGAACGAACGTGGTTTTCTGAACGGACACACGCCTTTTTCGGCATTGTTGGCTTTTATTTCGCTCATGATGGCTGCTTTTTCAGGGATGCGAAATATTGCCTTGTCGAACGAAGCCAGCGCCAATGAAGCTACTGTGGAAGGCACCAACATCAACCATCAATACTCAAAAAGTTATGAGTTTGAAAAAGATTTTCGGGATTATGTGAAACAAAACATCACGCCATCTATCAACTACTTTAGTTTTTTACGTCCATTGCACGAAATTCAGATTGCAAAATTGTTTTCAAAGAATCCAAAGTATTTTCCTGTGTTTAAAAGCTGTAATGCAGGCAGCAAAACCGATGTTTGGTGTTGCAATTGCCCCAAGTGTTTGTTTGTTTACATCGTTTTATCTCCGTTTTTAACTCAACTGGAACTTAAAAAAATATTTGGCGAAGACTTATTGAACAAAGAATCGCTTCAATTTGCCTTCGACCAACTCACAGGCAGGGGAGAGGTGAAACCTTTTGAATGTATTGGCACTACCCATGAGGTAAACATGGCTTTATGCGCCGCTACCAAACGATATAGCGAAGAAAAAATGCCCGCATTATTAAAGTATTATATGACGACAGAAGAATATTTGCATCATAAAAATATTGACATATCAGAAATAATGAATAATTTCGACAAAAACCATTTTTTGAGTGCCAAAGAATTTGAAATACTTAAAGACAGCCTGAATGAATGAGCCATTTGTTGAATATTTTTCAGATAAGAAAATACTGATATTGGGATTTGGAGTTGAAGGCAAATCAACTTACCGTTTTCTGCGGAAAATCATGCCCGAAAAAATGCTTTGCATCGCCGATTGCAACCCAGAAATCATAGATAATTCTTTATTGAAGGATGATAAAAATCTTTCATTTCAGTTTGGATTGGAATATTTGCAAGGCATGGATGGATTTGATATGATTATTAAAACTCCGGGTTTGTCGCTAAAAGAAATTGATGCCGATAATTTCAAAAAATTCACTTCGCACACCGAACTTTTTTTTCGTTTTTTCAGAAATCAAATCATCGGCATCACCGGAACCAAAGGAAAATCAACCACAGCCAGTTTGATACATCATATCATCAGCTCTGATAACTCAAATTGTCTGTTAGTTGGAAACATAGGGCAACCGCCGTTTGATATGATTGACAGGCTGAACAATGAAACTATAATTGTTTACGAATTGTCGTCACACCAACTGGAGCAAACCAATATTTCGCCACGAATCGCCATTTTGTTGAATTTGTTTCAGGAACATTTGGATCATTATGCTTCTTTTGAAAAATATCAGGAAGCAAAATTTAAAATAACTGCGTTTCAGTATCCTGACGATTATTTTATTTTTCATGGAGATGATAAACTGATTAAAAAATGGATACTAAAAACCGGAATTATACGCAATTTCTTTCCTTATTCATTAACTGCAATTGATGGAAATGGCTGTTATGTTCAGGATAATGAATTGTTTTTTAAAGAACAGGAAGATAGTTTTGTGATGAAGTTTTCTGAAATTAAGAATTTGCAAGGCGATCATAATCTGCTGAATATAATGGCTGCTATAAATGCTGTTCGATTGATGACCGGAATGCCATTTTCTCGTATTTCGGAAGCTGTGCTATCTTTTAAGCCTTTAGAACATCGTTTGGAGTTGGTTGGAGAGTATGATGGCATTATATTTTATAATGATTCGATATCTACCATTCCTGAAGCCACAATAGCTGCGGTAAAAGCATTAAAAAAAGTAGATACACTCTTGCTAGGCGGCTACGATAGGGGGATTTTTTATGATGATTTTATAGATTTTCTTTTTGGAACACTTAGTCAATCTGGCAGAGTTTTTTTTGAAGATCTCACTTTGGAGTCTGGTTCGATGTGCGAGCCTTCGGTTCCCTTAAATTTATCATCCCCCAAACCAAATTCTTTTCAACTATACATAGAGCAATCAAATAACAATATTAGATCGGAAGAGCACACGTCTGAACTCCAGTCACCTGAAGCTATC
>CAYYQJ010000586.1:0-2557 GCA_964473775.1 uncultured Bacteroidales bacterium
ATTTCTGTTTTTAATTATCTGGGAAACCGTATGGAAAATCATGGCTTTATGGAGAGCCGGTAGAAACAATCAACTGGTTTGGTTTCTTTGCATCGCTTTAATCAATACCCTTGGTATTCTGCCGATTGTTTACATCATTCTCGATCGTAAGAAAAAGAAAGCCAGGCAGGAACAGGAATAGTTTAAATCTGCACTTTTGAAACAAGTAGATCATATTATCAACATACTTCAATTGCAGCCACATCCTGAAGGCGGATTTTTTAAAGAAACCTACAGGAGTTCAGGTGCAATTGAACAGGATGGGCTTCCTTCAGGCTATTCAGGACGAAGAAACCATTCGACCTGCATTTACTTTTTGCTTACTTCGGATACTTTTTCTGCTTTTCATCGCATCATACAGGACGAAATCTGGCATTTTTATGGTGGTTCGCCCATCAGTTTGTTTATGATTCATACGGATGGACGCTTACAAAACGTAATTATAGGCAACGATTTGACAAACGGAGAAGTGCCTCAGTTTGTTGTGCCCGGCGGAAGTTGGTTTGCAGCGAGGGTGGTTGATTTGGATAGTTTTACATTGTTGGGATGCACGGTTGCGCCCGGGTTCGACTTCAATGATTTTACCTTAGCCAACAGAAACGAACTCATAGCCCTGTTTCCACAGCATTCGGAACTCATTACTTATTTGACAAGGAACTAGCCCTTTATTCGTTATTCTCCATCACAATAAACAGAATAAAAGATATGAAAGGTTTGAAAAACAAAACCCTCGTCTTATTTATTCTTCGATTCTTTACTTTATTCGTTACTGTCTTAATCTTTACATCAGTACTGAAAGGTCAATCCTATTCTCAATTTATATTCGATAAAAAACAATCGGAATATTTCGGGGCAAACAATCTTTCTTCTTTTCATCATGGGCTGTATTTGTTTGAAGATAAATACCTGCCGGATACCCTGCTGAAGAGAAATCGATGCTGGAAGAAATCAATCAATATAGGTTATCGTCTGGTGAAATTCTATTTTGTGGATGCACAGATGGATGGTTTCATCGCTTTGTTGCAGCACGAAGTGTTCGGGCATGGTGCGCGGTTTCGGGAGTTTGGCTATCAAAAGAACTCTTATAATCTGAACCTGTATCCACCCTTTGGCAGCGGTGGGGGATTTGCACAACGTGGCAGTTTGGCTAATGGTAGCAAACCGCCTACTTATCAGGAAAACATCGCAGTAAATTTCTCAGGCGTGGAAAGCGAAATGCTTCTTGCTAAAAATCTTACTACCGAAATACTCCTGAATGACAGCCTGCATTACCGTCAGGGATTGCTTTATCTGATATCTCAGAACAACCAATTGCTTTATTTATGGTACTCGCGACTATCATCCAAAGAAAGAAACAAGGCAGGCAACGATATGATGAATTACATTGCAGGAGTGAATTATTATTATGGAAAACCCGGAACGAAAGGCTACGATATCAACCTCCTCAGCAATCAAAGTCTGATATCTTTTGGAAATCCCATACAACTTTATTCGGCATTTGCTATTGTTTATGATTATCTGATTAAAGGACGTAAAGGCATGAACAAAATCCCTATGATACCCTTAGGCAAAGTGGGTTATTTGCCTGCTTTCAATTATTCATTAACACCTTTCGGAAGTCAATATCATTTTACAAATTACCTGCGATATAAACGCATGTTGTTCAATTGCGATGTGGGTTTAGGCAACAATACCTTCAACGATTTCTACCATATATCTGCCAGCGCTTATAACCTAATCAACAACCGTTGGATTACCATGAATTGCTCGGCCGATTTCTGGAATCAACCCAAACTGGAACTCGAAAGTTATGGTCTGCATACCAGCAGTAATTCTCCCGGAGGTTCATGTAAAGTAGGGCTGATTGTCAGGCCATTTAAATTGCTTTATAAGGCAGGATTGTATGTAGAAGCTGGCTACAAATCCAAAGGATATCTGCCCGGTGAAGACCTGGCCGAAACCTTTATACTTCGTTATGGGTTCAGCTTGCACCTATAAAGAAATCATAAATGATTAAACTGCTGAAAATGCAATGATTTTATGATTTATAACAGTCCAAATCCTTAAATAAAATTTATAAAATCTTTATGCGGGTGTGGTAATTATAGTACATTTGCCAAATTTTTTTAATGAAAACAACCAGTATTTCGAAACTAACCGCCTGGGGAGTAATTATTACTCTTGGGATTGTATATGGAGATATTGGAACCTCTCCACTCTACGTATTAAGGGCCATCATCAACTTTTCGGGTGGCATCAAAGAGAACGTTGTTATCGGTAGCATATCGTGTATTATATGGACCCTTACGCTGCAAACAACAGTTAAGTATGTGTTGATTACCCTTCGCGCTGACAATAAGGGCGAAGGCGGCATATTTGCTTTATACGCCCTCATCCGCCGACACATCAAATGGGCTTTTATTCTTGCCATCATCGGTGGGGCTGCCTTGTTGGCCGACGGAATTATAACTCCAGATCGGAAGAGCGTCGTGTAGGGAAAGAGTGTTCAGAGCCGTGT
>CAYYQJ010000587.1:0-2553 GCA_964473775.1 uncultured Bacteroidales bacterium
TCCCAACCTGCAAAACATACCCGTAAGGACCGAAAGAGGCCGCGAAATTCGTAAAAGTTTTGTGCCCCGAAACGAAGATTATGTGTTGGTTTCGGCCGATTATTCTCAGATAGAATTGCGTATCATTGCCTCTATAAGCAATGAAACACAAATGATAGAAGATTTCAGAAAAGGGCTCGACATACACACCGCCACCGCCGCCAGGGTGTACAACATTCCTCTGGAACAGGTGGACAAAGACATGCGCCGCAATGCCAAAACCGTAAACTTTGGCATCATTTACGGCATCTCGGCTTTCGGCCTTTCCGAACGACTGAACATCCCACGCAAGGAAGCAGCCGACATTATCGAGCAGTATTTTATAAAATATCCCGCCATTAAAAAATACATGGACGACACCATAAAACTTGCCCGTCAGAACGGCTATGTGGAAACCATTTTGGGCCGCCGCCGCTATTTGCGCGACATCAATTCGGGCAATTCGGTGGTGCGTGGTTATGCCGAACGAAATGCCATCAATGCCCCCATTCAGGGTTCGGCTGCCGACATGATTAAAATTGCTATGATAAACATCCACCGCCAAATTGCCGAAATGCAAATCCGAAGCCGCATGATTATGCAGGTGCACGATGAGTTGGTGTTTGATGTATATAAACCCGAACTCGAACAAATCATCCCCGTAATCAGAGAAGGCATGATGAATGCAGTGAACCTCAGCGTGCCGATGGAAGTAGAAATCAGCTCAGGCAACAACTGGCTGGAAGCGCATTAAATTGGGAATTTGCGGTAGAGACGCACGGCCGTGCGTCTTAACAATGATACGGTGAAAATGCCATAGACCTGCCAGCCGGACAGGCGGTTTCACTGATTATGAGTACACATGGAATACAATTCCACGCGAGCGGAGTTTAGGGGTTGTTGATTAGAAAGTGACGATTGTAGTGTCGAAAGCGCCGATTGCAGTTTCAAATGCTCCGATTGCAGTTTCAAATGCGCTGATTGCAGTTCCAAATGCGCTGATTGCAGTTCCAAATGCTCCGATTACAGTTCCAAATGCTCCGATTGCAGTTCCGAAAGCGCCGATTGCAGTTTTTTAAAAATAGAAAGCAGTTTATCAGACGGTTATATTTTCGTCAATTTTAAGGGAAAAAGCGATTATTTTTCTATTTTTTGAAGGAATGTTTTACTTCTGTACTTTTATTTTGTTTACTGAAACACGACCTAAGATTTCTAAATCTGCATTATGGAGTTTTATATATTTGCCTTCGCCAGGAATATCTTTTACTTTTCCTGTCCAGGGAACATTCAATTCTAAACCTCTGCCGGATACAAATTCATCAGTTTTATTCATAGTACGAAATAAGTAAATTTTAACATCAGTGAGCAAGATTAATTGTAAAATATCTTTTGCTACATAATTGGTAGCTATAATAATACTGGAAGCTGGTTTTATTTTACGTGCAAGAATTTTTTTGTCGGGAGTAGCATCGATAGATTTCAGTACTGCGGCTTTGGTAGCACGTTTAGCTAATTCTTTATCGCCCATAGATTTCGCCATTGCTTTCAGGCCATTCAGTACATTCTGATTTTCTTTCAGACAAGCGTTTATTATTACCTGATTTGCTTTGGATAAATCGGTAATTTCTTCGTCTAAATCAGATTTATCCACTTGTATGCTTATAGCTTTATTGTGGAGGCTGGTTATTTTGTCGATTTTTATTTGGGTAAATCCTTCGGCAATTAAGGCAACTTTGTTTTCGTTGATGCGGTCTATTGCGATTTCATAAGATGTATGAAAAAGGTCGATATCGTGTTTTAAAATACTTTTGGAGAAGTTAGCCAAATCGAAAGAAGCTAAGGAATCGGTGATGGTGCCTGAGTTTATGCATTCCTGAATGTCGAAGCGGAGGTCATCGTTGATAGGAATCAGTGTATCCATTACGGCATTTCTATCTTTTGTTTTGCCTTTATTTAGGTTTTGCAAACCACGGGCCATGATTATTTCGTTTGCGGCCTGGATTTTTGGTTCCCAAACATCTTCGCGGTAGGGGTCGAGGAATTTGGGTTTGTAGGTTGATAAGAGTGTGTAAAAGGCGATAAATAATGCTTTTATGGCATTGGAGTAAGGAACTACGTGTTGAATTTTCATGGCTAATTTGTTTTATGTTTGAGAATTACTTATTGACGTTTGCAGAAGTATGTGTAATTTTTTTTAAGGTATGATTGTGCAAATATAAAGAAAAAATTGGGTGATGCAAGTTTTTTTGAAAAAAATTGAAAAATTATTTTTTAGAGGGAAGAAGGAAGAGGGGCGCATGGCATTGGCAGAGATGCAAGATGGTGATGAGACGCATGATGTTGATGAGACGCAAAATGTTGCGTCTCTACGGGTTTTGCAATATCATATGGTAGGTTGGAAAGGAAAGATTGCGACGATTGACCGCAGTGGAGTTTCGAATTGCAAGGTGTTGGCAAGAGCGCCAGGGATGGAAGTGGATAGCCCACAGCGGCGGCGATGAAGTTGATTAAATGACAGGGAGTTTGCACCGCCGC
>CAYYQJ010000588.1:0-2552 GCA_964473775.1 uncultured Bacteroidales bacterium
AGATAGCTTCAGGTGACTGGAGTTCAGACGTGTGCTCTTCCGATCTTTTTGCAAACCCCCAAGCCTTTTCCACAAGCCGATGTGTTGATTGCAGAATCTACTTACGGAAACCGTTTGCACGAATTGAGTCGCGAAGCTGAAGATAAATTGCTGAAAATAGTTATAGATACCTGCGTTCATAAAAAAGGCAAACTGATTATACCTGCTTTTAGCGTGGGTCGAACTCAGGAAATGGTGTATGCTTTAAACAAACTGGTTGAAGCACATCGTTTGCCCAAGGTGAAAACCTTTGTTGATAGCCCCTTGTCGGTAAATGCTACCAATATTTATCGCATGCATCCCGAATGTTTCAACGCCGATATCCGTCATGTGATGGAAAAAGATCCCGACCCATTTGGTTTTAACGATTTGTATTACATCCAAAGTGCAGAAGATTCGAAACATCTGAACGACATAAAAGAGCCCTGCATCATCATTTCGTCGTCGGGCATGATGGAAGCCGGACGCATAAAGCATCATCTGGCCAACAACATCTCGAATCCAAAAAATACGGTGTTGATAGTGGGTTATTGCGAGCCTTCTACACTGGGTGCACGCATCAAACGGGGCGACAAACATGTTTCTATTTTTGGCACCATGTATGATGTAAGAGCCGATGTACAAGTGTTGGAAGCCTTTTCTGCCCATGGCGATTATGCCGAAATGATAGTGTATTTAAGCTGTCAGGATAAGAAAAAACTGCAAAAAATATTTCTGGTTCATGGCGAAGAAAACGTAATTATCGACTATAAAAAGATATTGGAAGATAACTGGTTTCGGAATATAGAGATACCATCGGTGGGGGAAGTTTTTGAGATTTAGTCATTGGTCATTAGTCATTGGTCATTGGTCATTGAGATTCGTTGAAAATTACTAACCTTAGCCTTAAGGCTAGGGTTAATGATACATACAATTTTTTGGTACTTTAGTCCAAATTATACGATTTTCCGGAAATGTTGCCTATATATTATATTGTATAAAAAACAGGAATTATCATGAATTGATTTTTTTCAGAATCGGTTTTCGCTATATTTTTCTTTCTCTTAAAATATAAAAGAAAATATTTTTCTATTTTTTAAAATAAAAACCTTGGTTATTAAAAAATAATTGTAATTTAGCGCAAAATTTTTTCTTTCACGTTTTATGTCTCGATTCTGCACATCTTATCTCGATTCATACACCGAAGCTCCACTTTCGGCAGGAAGAGATTTTGCCTTTACCCACCCTATATTAGATTCCCCCTTTTTTACAAAATACATCTTGCTTATAATCAAAAGAATAAGCAATTTTGCACTAAAATTTCTCCGTATTATTCCCGGAAACTGTGGTAGTTTCCTTGGAAACTGTGGTAGTTTCCTTGGGAACTGTGGTTATTTCCTTGGAAACTGTGGTAGTTTCCTTGGAAACTGCGGTAGTTTCCTTGGAAACTGTGATAGTTTCCTTGGGAACTGTGATAGTTTCCTTGGGAAATGTGGTAGTTTCCTTGGAAACTGTGACATTAACCTTGGGAGATACCAGAGTTTCCGGATGAAATATGATGGCATATTCGGGCTAAACTTTTGCAAACCGATTGTAATTGAAAGAGTAAATTCTTTGTTTTCCATAATACCAGGTATTTCTATTAATCAAGTCAACATCCAACATTAATAATCATAATCACAAATTAAAATTAGAAAAAATGCCAACTACATTCCCAACCGAAAGAGAAAAATTGTACACATTTCTTTGTGTTATAGTTCCTTATTTAAACACCCACAAATCACGTCTGGGTATTGCACCAGCGGATATAACCAGAATGCTGGATTTTTTTGGTGGATTAACACCTCCCCCGGCAGCTCACACTTATTTGTCGGTTTACGCATTGTGGGCTGACAAGATAAATACCAGAACTTCAGCAGTTATAGGTGAACTGGATACGCTCGAAGCAAATCTGGTAGAGGTTATTACTGAGATTATGAATGATATCCCTGCTAGTAAATGGACAGACGATGATCGCAAAACCCTTCGTCGTAAAACCGGTGCTGATCATTCTCATACGGTTCCTACGTCTAAAATAGATGCATCTATAGTAGTAGATATCAATTCTATAAAGAATGCGATCTTAGAATTTACTGCCCGCAAAAGCACCGCAAGCAAGCGCCATAGTTTGCCTGAAGGTGTTGATATTTTTGAGGTCGCTTATGCTGTGGTTGTAAGCGACGCGCGTCCTTCAAATGATGGTTTTCCACAGGTATTAAAAACATGTGCCGGACCTGATGATAATACTACAAAAGAAAAATTCACAAAATCATCAGGCGAAATTCAGCTTAATGCTACCTTAGCCGGATTTAATGTTGTTTGCTGGGGACGCTGGTCGTATCTTCATCATCCGGCCCTGGCAAGCGACTGGAGTATCAGATACACGGTTCCGATAATTCCGGCATAAAAAAATGGTGATAAAAGGACTTCACTTGAGGGTGAAGTCTTTTTTTTTAATTAAAATTCATATCTTTGATAAAAAATTGAGGTGGAAT
>CAYYQJ010000589.1:0-2550 GCA_964473775.1 uncultured Bacteroidales bacterium
TATTGTTGGTGGTTCTTCGGATATCAATGTGTTAAATGCACAAAAAACCGGTCTGATGATTCGTCAGTCGGGTGATAAAACCGATGAAGTTACGCCTATCATTGCCAACGATTTTTCTTTGTTTACGGTTTCGGAGGAGCTTAAAAACCTTTCGCGCGATTTACCTGCCGTTCAAGTGCCTTTTGGCGATTATTCGGTAGGCAATTCCTTAAATCCGCTTTTATATCAAAAGGTGGGTTCGGTGCCCACTTCCAAGCCTTTGCTGGTGTTCAACACGGCGGCTTACCCCAAAATAGGCGTTATGGTGGGCGAAGGTATGTGGAGATGGCGCTTGACCAACTATTTGCATTCGGGCAATCATAATGCTTTTAACGAGTTTACTGATAAAATCATTCAATACCTATCGGTGAAAGAAGATAGGGGCAAGTTTCGTGTGAACAACAAAAGCAGTTTCCGCGAAAACGAAAACATTGAGTTTGATGCCGAAGTGTATAACGATAGTTACGAACTTATCAACGACCCTGAGGTGAAACTCACCATCACCAATGCCGATAACAAGAGTTTTCCTTTCACTTTTTCACGTACCGAACATGCTTATCATATCAATGCAGGTATGTTTCCTGTGGGCGATTATAAGTTTAATGCACAGGTTTCGGTGGGCAACAAACCCTATCAGAAAGCAGGTGCTTTTACGGTAACACAGGTGAATGTAGAATCGATGAATCTGGTGGCCGACCATCAGTTGTTGTATTCTTTGGCCAGCAAACATGGTGGAGCCATGGTGTATCCCGGTCAACTGGAGCAGCTTAAAACATTGTTAGCTAAACGCGACGACATCAAATCGGTATCATACACTCAAAAGAAATACAACGATTTGGTCAACTTGTTTTGGGTGTTTCTGGTAATCACACTGCTATTGAGTGCCGAATGGTTTATTCGTAAAATCTACGGATCGTATTAAGAAATAGAAAAATCACATCCCGCGTGGTTAGTATCTGCTTTGTCGGAATGTTGATTTTTTTTTGGGTTTAGAATGGGAGACAGTGGAATGCATCTCTTCTATTCTTTAATTCCTATAATTTTGTTTGCAAAATCTCTAAATTCCTGAGAAATATTTATGGCTGTTTCTAATTCATCTTTTGTTAAAAAGATGGTATTGTCAGGGTATCTGATTTGGACACCAAGTCCATTAAGCACAATTGCTTTGTCGTACATATCTTCAGCTATTTCAAATTTCAGAGATAATAAATCAAGTAAATATACTAAATTGTGTGAGCGTTGAAATTCAATCTCGTAAAATACAAGAACTGCTTTTATGTATTTTTCGGTTGCTTGTTGGCAATGAAATGCAATGGTATCAAAATAATCAGGAATATGCAGATAAATCAATTTTGCAGAACCTAAATCATGGTCTGCTTTAGCTATCCATTCTTTTACAATTTGGCTAACTTCGTTCATATAAAACTTTTGAAGTTTTAATTAAAGATGATAGAAATGAGTTTTTCTGTGTTTTCTCCAATTCAAATTCTGCCATCGTATAAACAAGAATATCCATTGGAATCATCGACCCAATCAATGATTTTTGAATATCAAAACTCCTTTTATGTTTTGGTAAGTCTGTATCTTTGATTATCAATAAATCCAGATCACTATCATTATTAGCATTGCCGGCAGCATAAGAACCGAACAAAATAATCTTATCAGGATCGAATTTCATGGCAATCCTGTTTACTACATCATTTATTTTTGTTGTTTCTATCATATTTCAGACAAAATCTAAAACAAGCCGAATTAAAGCAGTTATTCTATTTTTTATTGCAAAGCTAATAATTTTAATGTTACAAGCTACTGAAAGGTCATATTATTTTTTGAATACACTATGTTTAATCCATTCAATTTAAAAAGGTTTTCCATTACAGCCCTTTTTCTTTTTAACCTAAAAAAAATGGCCGTCCCCGCATCATCCGGAAACAGCCATTTAATCATATTCCTAAAAGTAATTACTGAATCACAATCTTTTTCGTAATCACTTTATCACCTGCTTCAATCACTGCCATATAAATTCCTGTTGGCATGGCTGACAGGTTTAGATTGGCTCTGAAAACTGGTGTAGATTTTCTGTCTTTACTTTCAAATACCACTTGTCCGGTACTGTTATAAACTTTTATGTTAACCAGTTCTTTGGTGTTGGATGAAAATTCAACCGTCACATTTCCATTGCTCGGAACAGGATAAACACTGGTATTGGCCATAGCTTCATTTTCATTAACATTCAAAGGAATATTGGCCCATTTATACATCCCTTCCTGTGTTGAATTCAGATTGAATCCACCTGCCCATCCAGTTGTTGGACTGATGAATTTCACGGCTGTATATTGAACCGTATCCAACGTGGTCCATGTGTCGCCATAGTCAATGCTATAGGACGAACCATGCAGGCCCGCTAACTGATTTCCACCTGTGGAAACATAAAATCCCGGATGCCCCGGTACGGCTGAGATGTCTGATTTGAACAGAGTCCCACTGCTTGGAATCACATCTGCCCAGGTG
>CAYYQJ010000590.1:0-2545 GCA_964473775.1 uncultured Bacteroidales bacterium
GCCACCGGGAGTGGGGAAAACTACTCTTGCTTTTATCATTTCCAAGATGTTAGACAGGCCTTTTTACACCTTGAGTGCGGTACATGCAGGAGTGAAAGACGTAAGAGGCATTATAGAAAAAGCCGGGAGCGACGACAAAAAGAGTGTGTTGTTTATTGATGAAATACACAGATTCAACAAAGCGCAGCAAGACTCTTTACTGAGCGCAGTGGAAAAAGGCATCATCACACTGATAGGCGCAACCACCGAAAATCCATCTTTTGAAGTGATATCTCCTTTGCTATCGCGATGTCAGGTTTATATATTAAAGAATCTGGATAAGGCCGAACTGGCAATGATTATTACACGAGGGGTTTCTTTGTTGTCGTCAGAATATAATATTAAGATTCAGGTGGAAGAAGATGAAGCCCTGATGCGTATTTCGGGAGGCGATGCCCGCAAATTGCTGAATGCATTGGAACTGGTGATTGAATCGGAGCAATCGAAACAAAAGGAAATTATCATCACCAATCAACTGGTGATGGATGTGGTTCAGCAAAACCTGGCTTTATATGATAAGCTGGGCGAACAACATTACGACATCATTTCGGCCTTTATCAAATCGATGCGAGGCAGCGACCCCAATGCCACTGTGTATTGGCTGGCACGCATGGTGAATGGCGGCGAAGACCCTAAATTTATTGCCCGTCGTATGTTGATACTGGCTTCGGAAGATATAGGAAATGCCAACCCCAATGCTTTGCTGCTTGCAACAAGTTGTTTTCAGGCGGTACAAATGATTGGTTATCCTGAGTGTGAACTGATACTCTCACAAACAGCTATTTATTTGGCCACTTCACCTAAAAGTAATGCATCGTATCAGGCCATATTAAAGGCTCATGCTACAATAAAACATAGTGGAGATTTGCCTGTACCTTTGCAACTTCGCAATTCCCCTACCCTACTGATGAAGAAAATTGGGTATGGTAAAGAATATAAGTATGCGCATGATTATGAAAACAACTTTGTGGAACAAGAGTTTCTGCCGGAGAAGATTACAGGCACTTTGTTTTATGAACCTCAGGCAAATACCAGAGAAAATGAAATCAGGAATTTTTTGAAGGTGCGTTGGAGTAAGATTTATAAATATTAATTGTTGAATTGTTGAACTGTTGAATTGCTATATTGCTATATTGTTAAACTGTTATACTGCTGAAATACTATCATTGAATAAATAAATAACCAATAACTCAAAGGACTAAATAAACTTAATAAACCCAATTGACAAATACCCCAATTAACTCCAAACCAAACCCCTGATTAATGAAAAAAGTACTACTATTGTTTTTAATACTGCTACTGTTTGCGGGATGCCGTAAGAAGATAAATCCAAGCTGGGAAGTGGGTGTTTATGCTCCTTTGGTAAATACTGTATTAGATTTCAGCGACATCGTTCCTGATTCGGTATTATTCACCAATCCTGACAATTCTTTAAGTTTAGTTTATCAGTTTCCATTAACCGATTTCAAATTCGATTCATTATCTGATTTCCCTGACACCATTTCGCATAATTATCTGCCATCCTATGTGGGTGCAATAATTGCTCCCGGGCAAACAATTTTTGATTACACTGAAAATACAACATTAAGTATCCCAAATGCTCAGATTGGTCAGGTTGATTTTTATGGAGGTTTTTTAGTACTGGAAGTGAACAGCACCCTTACTCAAAACATTTTTATCTCTTACAAAATTCCCTCGGCTCTTAAAAACGGGACCGCTTTGCAAATAACAGAAATGATTCCTGCAGCCACGTCTGGCAACCCGGTTCATTTTTCGAAAGAGGTAAATATTGCAGGCTACTCGCTCGATCTGCGAGGTCCTTCGCATATAAGCTGCAACACCATTACCAATAAAACCGTTGCAACGCTTGACCCCTTAGGAAGTGCAATCACTTTAACTAGTCAGGACCAATTTGCCTTTAATGTGCGGTTCAAAAGTATGAAATTCAATTATGCAAGAGGATATTTTGGCACTACACAAAACACGTTAGGCCCCGATACAAATACCATGGCAGTTTTCGATTATGTAAAAGGGGGTAATTTTCAACTAGAGACTGCAAAACTTTGGCTAGATGTAAAGAATGGTTTTGGCATGGATGCCAGTGTAACCTTCGATAAGGTCAGCACTCTGAATTCTCATACGGGTCATGAAATCGTGTTTAATGATCCCATCATAGGTCAAACGATAAACGTATCGAGGGCAACGGAAACTTATAATTCACAATCTCCTGTATTGCCATCGGTTTATTCTTTTCAACTGAGCAATTCGAATATCGTAAGCATGATGGAGGATATGCCGGATAAGATTATCTATAAACTTCATGCGACTGTCAATCCTTTAGGAAATGTGTCGTCAGGCAATGATTTCATTTATTATGGCAATTATTTAACCACTATGCTGAATATGGAAATCCCCTTATCTGTAATTGCCAACAATCTTACCCTGGCCGATTCTGTAAGTTGGGATTTGGGCGAATACAGTGGCAATCCCTCCTCAGGAAAACTCC
>CAYYQJ010000591.1:0-2544 GCA_964473775.1 uncultured Bacteroidales bacterium
TCGACGTGTGTTGTTGTGTGTTCTCAGGCTCCGCCGACCACCGTGGTCTACCCGGCTCTGAACACTCTTTCCCTACACGACGCTCTTCCGATCTGGAGCGGGGGGGACTGCGCTTTCAATTGGTGTTTATTTTGCTGATATTTTGCGCGAACGTGGCATGAAATCGCGTTTTGCCCGTGGCGGAAGCAATAAATATCTGGTGAGTATGCTTGAAGAAGGATTAACCGATTACATACTTGATGGACAAACCTTCGATTTGGAAGGTGTACGTTCTATGCGCGAAAACCCGAATCATATCAACACCAGTCCGTTTACCAGCTATAATTATCATGGAAAAGGAAATTTTTCGACCATGATAGATGTGGCCATATTGGGTGCTACCGAGGTGGATGTGAATTTTAACGCCAATGTGGTTACCCATTCCGATGGTACCTTGCTTCATGGCATTGGTGGATGGCAAAATTGTTTGTTTTCCAAATGCACAATACTTCCTATACCTTTATTCAGAGACCGGATTCCTGTGATTATTGATGAAGTAACCACAGTTTGTGGCCCTGGAGAACTTATTGATGTAATTGTTACTGAACGCGGAATAGCCATCAATCCACTGCGTACGGATTTGATTGAAAAGATGAAGAACAGCAAGCTTCCAATAAAAACCATTCAGCAACTGAAAGAAGAAGCCGAGCAAATTTGCGGTGTGCCTGAGAAAATTGAGTTTGAAGACGAAATTGTTGCCGTCATTAAATGGGTGGATGGAACTGTGATTGATTCGGTGAGGAAGCTGAAGAAATAAGTATGGAATATTAGTGGGAGTGCGACTCAAAGTCGCACCCCCACTAATACAGTAATTTCCCGTTTGTGGGAGCAGTATTATGATTCATGTTTGAAGTTATCGAAGTTTCCTAAAATCTGTTCGATATGGAAAACTTCATCACTGGCATCAAACGAAAAACCATTACCGAAAAGATACCATTTTTTGCGTTGTTCGGGTTTGAGTTTTTTGATGCTTGGAAATTGTTTTAATGGTACAATAATGATACGACCATCTTGCAACTCAATGTGTATCTTACTATATTCAAAACTAATCTTTTTAATGACAGGTTTTACATTCCAGTATCCTTCTAGGGTTGGTTGCTTTTCCATGACTATTTTATTTTAATAATTTGTAATTTTTCACCGGCAATAAATTTATCCCATTGTTTTAATAAATCCATTTGATATTGTTTTGCAATAGCTAATACCTCGTTTTGTTGTTTCGTGGATAATTCACCTGGCTTTGCAATTTCAACTTCTTGGTCTATCCAGATTTTACACAAATCAAAAGTGTCTTTTTTGCCGACATGAACATGTTTTTTGTTTTCGTAAATATCGGTAACATAAAAAATGAATATCCAAATGTCTTTATAAACCAAAATTTTAGGCATGCTTTATTTTTAATACAAAGGTAAGAAAAATTAAAATAGTGAAAAAAAACAGGTAGGTTTTTTTTAGAGAAATGAAAAGTTAGTTTGAAAAGGGAAATACAATTCCCCGTTAGCTGGGTTAAAACTTTGTACGATATTACAACACTAGGCAAAGCCTGCAACATTACTGGTTACCTCAATGTTTAGTAAGATATTGTCAAATTGCCAGTTGCCTTTTTTTCGTTTAGCTTTCCTTCAATAACTGCAGTATAATTTACTATCCAGTAATAAACCCCAGCCGCATATTTTTGTTTTTCTTGTTTCTTTTCAGTTATTTTTTCAAAGATATTAAGGTCCAGTGGATTTGTCAACTTATCTGTGGTATAAACCAGATTTCCCCACCTGTTAAAAAGCTTAAATTCAAACTTTGTTATTTGGCATGAAACAGTAACAAACAATTTTGTTTTGGTATTGGTGCTTAAAATATCAGGTATTTTAATGCAGCTGTCTTTTTTTACTTTATTATCAACCTGACCAAAGGCTAACGCAAAAAAGTTGATGAATAAGAGTGTCAATATAAGCGTTTTAGTTTTCATTTCTATCTGTTTTTGTTATGTGTGGCTTGTTACGGATAAGCCACTATTTCTTTATATTTTTCTCAAGTTCCTGAAGGTTTTCCATTTTTTTCTTTTCGAGGAAGCCGCCAATGTCGCAGAAATGCTCGCGCACTCTTTGATTGCCGAATTCGAATACCTTGGTGACCAGGCCATCGAGAAAAGCGCGGTCGTGGGATACCAGTATCAGGGTGCCGTCGTAATCCTGCAGGGCGCTTTTCAGAATGTCTTTGGTACGCATGTCGAGATGATTGGTAGGCTCATCGAGTATGAGGAGGTTGACGGGTTCGAGCAGCAGTTTGATCATGGCCAGACGGGTACGCTCGCCGCCTGAGAGCACTTTCACTTTTTTGTTCCAGTCGTCGCTGCCAAACATAAAGGCTCCGAGCAGATCCCTTATTTTGGTGCGTATGTCTCCTTTGGCAACATCATCTATGGTCTGGAAGACGGTGTTTTCTTCGTCGAGCAGTGAGGCTTCGTTTTGCGCAAAGTATCCTATCATGGTGTTGTGGCCCAGGGTGAGT
>CAYYQJ010000592.1:0-2541 GCA_964473775.1 uncultured Bacteroidales bacterium
ATATGCAGGATACTTTTTTTATTGAACAAAATCCGGATATCGCTTTGCGTACGCATACTTCGTCGGTTCAGGATTGGATATGGATTATCTGGCCAAGCCTTTTGGCCCCATGCCGGCATTGATTGCAACGGCAGAATACGTTACAAAGGTGCACGCTATTTGTATGAAATGTGGAAACCTTGCCTACGTTTCGCACAGAATTGTGGAAAACGACAAGCTGGTTTTGCTAGGCGAAACGGATAGTTACGAGCCTTTATGCAGGACGTGTTTTAATGATTCTTTTAAAAAATAAGAGAAATCAGTTTACAAAAACTGTTTTGCTGACAGATTCGCCGGGCTTCAAGCGAATAACAGTTTTCCCTCTCATCGAATCAGGTGTTCCTATTATTTCTTTAGCGGCAACCACGTCAAGAATTCCCTCATATTTAAAAACATAAGTAAACACTCCACTGGCATCAGACTTACCTTCTACCCTTACATCCGGATAATCAGGAGCAATTATTACACGCGAAAATGCAACTGTTTGCATGGTATCAAGCAGTTTTTTAACAGTGATTACCGCAGTACATTCCGTTTTGGGTTTTTTACAACTTACGGTTATTATTGCAGCACTTAGCATTATTACACAAATTGCAATCAGATTTTTAAAGGTAAATATTTTCATGGTGTTGGATAATTTTTTATAAATTTGTACGCAAAATAAAACATTTTGTTTTAAATTATTAGCAAATGTATTAAAAAAATTATTGTCATGAAAAAATTTTTCACTTCTTTTCTGTTTTTAATTCTCTTTTCGAGTTTAATTTTCGGTCAATCAAACACTCAGTCCGAAAAAATATTTTTGATAAAAACTTCACTCGGAGACATTAAGATTAAATTGTTTAACGATACTCCGCTTCATCGCGACCAATTTATTAAATTGGTGAAAGCAGGATATTATAATGGTACTATTTTTAATAGTGTCGTCAATCAATTCAAAATTCAGGGGGGAGCTTCAAATAAGGGAGAAAAAGAAGTTGCTTATACAATACCCTCTGAAATCGATGCCAAACATTTTAATAAAAGAGGTGCTTTGGCCGAAGCCAACCCCAATCAGGCAAATGCAAGTAAGGTGTCTTTTGGGTGGCAGTTTTATATTGTTCAGGGCCGAAAATATACAGATGCCGAACTGGATGCTATCGCAAAACGTGTGAACAGAACCTTTACTGCCGAAGAACGCGAAGCCTACAAAACCACAGGCGGCGCACCTCATTTGGATGGCTCTTATACCGTTTTTGGTGAAGTGGTTGAGGGTTTTGATGTGATTGATAAAATTGCCGCAGTTAAAACCGGCGCTGCCAACAAACCTGTGGAAGATATCAGCATCACCATCATAGAAGTAAAATAATACAAATCATTCTTTGTGAGAGTTGCATAATTCTTTATAATTTTGTGCAACTTTTTTATCATTATTATGCAAGACAGAATTATTGAATATACCGCAGAAGCAGAATCATTTCAGCCGAAAACCACACAAGATGTGGAAGATTTTCGCATCAAATATCTTAGCAAAAACGGACTCCTGAATCAATTGTTTGATGAATTTAAAACACTGCCATCCGATCAGAAAAAGGTTTGTGGGCAGTTGTTGAACCATCTGAAAACCGCAGTAAACAATAAATTTAATAGCATTCAGGAGTTGGGAAAAGCCCAGGCTCAGAATCAGGAAAGCCACGATTTGACCCTCAATGGCAGCTATGGAAATTACGGTGCCCGACATCCTATGTCGCTGGTTAGAAATGAAATCATTCAGATATTTTCGCGCATAGGATTTACCGTGGCCGAAGGACCGGAGATTGAAGACGACTGGCATATTTTTACTGCTTTGAATTTTCAGCCCGACCATCCCGCACGCGATATGCAGGATACTTTTTTTATTGAACAAAATCCGGATATCGCTTTGCGTACGCACACATCGTCGGTTCAGGTGAGGCTGATGCAAACCCAAAAGCCACCTTTGCGCGCCATTATGCCCGGCAGGGTGTATCGCAATGAGGCCATTTCGGCCCGCGCCCATTGTTTTTTTCATCAGGTGGAAGGACTTTATATTGATAAGGATGTTTCGTTTACCGATTTAAAACAGGTGTTGCTTTATTTTGCCAAAGAAATGTTTGGTAATGATACGGATATACGCCTGCGACCTTCTTATTTCCCGTTTACCGAGCCTTCGGCCGAAATGGATATATCGTGCACTATCTGCAAAGGAAAGGGCTGTGCGATGTGTAAAAAAACAGGTTGGGTAGAGATACTTGGCTGCGGAATGGTTGACCCCAATGTGTTGGAAAGTTGCGGAATTGATAGTAAAGAATATTCAGGATACGCCTTCGGAATGGGTATAGAACGCATCACCAACCTTAAATTCTCGGTTAAAGACCTGCGATTGTTTTCGGAAAATGATATCCGTTTTTTGAAGCAGTTTGAGGATGTGATATAAAGGAGAATTACCACAGATTACTCACAAAATGTTTTTATTAAAAAGGTGTTCGTAAGAACGCTTTGCTA
>CAYYQJ010000593.1:0-2527 GCA_964473775.1 uncultured Bacteroidales bacterium
CTGCAAATTTGAATTCTGCCGAGGAGCCGGGTGCAATAAATGAAGGTTTTGCAGATATTTTTGGTACTTGTGTTGAGTTTTATGCAAAACCAGCTGCAGCAACCTGGACCATTGGAAATGATATTAATATGATTATGCGAGATATGGCAAATCCTTCAGCGAATAATAATCCGGATACTTATTTAGGGCCAAACTGGGATTTTAATCAGGAAGTTCATAAAAACTCAACTGTTCTTAGTCATTGGTTTTATCTTCTGTCAAAAGGTGGTAATGGAACAAATGGCATTGGAAATACTTATTCTGTAACTGGTATTTCGATGGCATCGGCTGCTTTAATTGCTTATAGAACCCTCACCGTTTACCTAACGATGACTTCAAATTATGCTGAAACACGCGATGCTTCTATTCAGGCTGCTATCGATTTATATGGACCTTGTTCCAACGAAGTAATTTCAACAGCCAATGCATGGTATGCTGTAGGTATTGGTCAGGCGATTGCCGATAACGATGTTTATATCAGCAATGTGCTCGCACCGGTTACTGCTTGCGGAATGACCCTGGAACCTGTGAAAGTTCGTATGATTTACAACGGTTGCAACACACCTATTTATGCCGGTCAAACCATACATTTCTTTTATCAGGCAGATGGCGGAAGCATTGTTGCCGATAGTTTAACTCTCTCTGCAAACTTAAATGGCGGCGACACCATCGATTTCAGTTTTGCAACTCCTGCTGATGTTCATGTGATAGGCAATCATACCATCAAAAGTTGGGTAAAATATTCTGGTGATACCATTTCGAACAACGATACGCTGGCTAATTATACTTTCATAAATAAATTGTATCAAAATTCGGATGTGGGTGTTGTAAAATTCACTTCTCCTGTTTCTGAATGTCACATGACCACTGCAGAAACCGTTACCATTCAGGTAGGATTTTTCGGTTGCGAGTTTCTTCCCGCAGGAAATAAAATTCCGGTTTCTTACAAAGTAAACAGTGGTGCTAATGTTTATGATACCATCACTACCACTTTCGATTTGTATCCCGACACGGTGATTACTCATACGTTTTCTACCCCTGCCAATCTTTCTGCTGTTGGAATTTTCACTTTAACTGCCTCAACCAATTTCGGCATTGATAGTAACAGCACCAATAACACACTGACCGGATACGTGGTTAAAAATCCTTTTTCATTAAGAGATACAACCATTACTTTCGACGAAACCAATACCGCCAACAATTTTGTGATTAATCTGGCTGCTTTTCCAAAAGCAATTGTTGCTGGAATAGGTCATCCGGGCAAAGGCTTAAAAATGAGTGGTGGCAATGTGAGCAATTACATGAATATGATTGCCTTCCCCGATGGTTCTAACAATTGGATGATTAATGATTTCCTCTCTGCAAAAGCAACTTTCTGCGTGGATGCCACTTCGTGGACCACTGCTTTTATGAGATTCGATTTAAAACAAACCTTTGGCGATTTGGCTTATCAGATGGCTATTGGAGCAGGTACTTATAATATGGCAAGCAATTGCCGCGTTTTGGTTAATGGCAGCATGCAACTTAGTCCTACTTACAACCCCGCAACTGGTAGCGCAGATGCTTTTGCAAGTCATTATTTTGATTTAAGTGCTTATGCCGGAACCAAATTTACGGTTACCTTCGAAACACGTAATATCAGTTGCGACACAGTGGTTCCCGGGTTTGGTACCTTTATTATGGACAATGCCTATATTGATAATGTGAAATTTATGCAACATTCTGATGTGGGTATAGAAACCATCAACATGAACGATTATGTGAAAGTTTTTCCAAATCCTGTGACCGACAATCTGTATGTGAATTTCTTCTCAAACAATCCTCAAACTGTTCAGATTCAAATTCTGGATTTACAAGGAAAGCTGATTCAGCAGTTTGATAAAAAAGCCATTGCAGGACAAAATCAATATGAACTCAATCTGACCAACAAACCTTCAGGAATTTATTTTATTAAGATGAATACCGATATGGGTGTATTTAATGGAAAGATAATTAAGGAGTAAGAAGATGGGAGACCGAAGTCCGAAGACTGAAGACTGAAGACGGAAGACGGAAGACAGAAGTCGGAAGTTACTTTGGCCTGATGGCGCTCCAAACATAATTAAAAAAATCCTGAACAATCTGGGGAGGCAAGTTTTTACTGTCTCCCCATTTTATTTGGTAGGATTTGCCATCTATTTCGCAACTGATATAGGAGGTCATATTGCCCGGCTTCGAAAAAGAAATGGAGGTAATATTCAGTTTATTAAATTTCTCAAAAATAGCTTTTACGGTTTCTTTTCCTAAGGTTTCGAACAACACCGGTGCCTGCTTATTACTTATATTGTAAACCTCGCCCGAGCTTTTCACCATATATTCATCGTATTTTCCGGTGAAACCACCTCCCTTTCCAATATTGAAGGTTTGCTGAGGCGCAGTGGTTTTGCACGAAATCAGAGAGAGGATGGTGGAGGACAGGATAAGTAGGAGTTTTTTCATTTTGGGTTGA
>CAYYQJ010000594.1:0-2525 GCA_964473775.1 uncultured Bacteroidales bacterium
GCGTGCCGCGAGTCTTCCGACATTTGTCATGTGCGCACATACACCACCGACCTTTTGGGAATGCCTTTGATAGAAATCGTTACTTATCCCGAAATGGTGAATCCGTATGAGGTGAAAGAAGCTTGCGACTATATACGTTTTCTGAACCGCAGCACAGGCAAAGTGCGCACAGGCATTGGCGCCGGTCGTCAGGATGTGAACGTAAGTTGCACAGGCGGAACCCGTATCGAAATAAAAGGAGTGGCTCATACCCGCTGGATTCCAAAGTTGACACATATAGAAGCTTATCGCCAATGGGCATTGCTGCGCGTACGTCAGTTGTTGAAAGATAAAATGGGCGATGGAAGCGATTGGAAAATGAATTCGCAAAAAATCAGTCTCGATTATTTCGGATTTTCTAATTTGCCTTTGTCGGACGAACACAAAAAATGTTTCCGCTTTTATGCACTCAATCTACCGGGTTTCCGTAAAATTCTTTCGCATTTCACTCAGCCCGGTAAAATGTTTGCCGACGAAATAAGCGAACGCCTGAAAGTAATTGCCTGCATTGATGTTCCTAATATGACTCATTCTGAAGAATTTCATCCTTTGGTGAGTGAAGATGATTTTTCGAAGATTCGTACCTTGTTGGGCTCAAAAGATGATGATGCACAAATTATCCTCTGGGGCCCCGAAGCCGATATGAAAACCGCCATAGAAACTGTGGAAGAAAGATGTCAGTGGGCATTTAAAGGTGTTCCGAACGAAACCCGCAAATCTTTTGAAAACGGAAACACCATTTTCGAACGCGTGTTGCCGGGTGCCGACCGTATGTATCCTGATACCGATTCGGTTCCTATTCCTTTGATGAACGATTATATTGATGAACTGAAAACTAAAATACCTACCGAAGTGATTACCCGTTATCATCAAATGTTAGAATGGAACATTCCGGAAGATACTTATACCTTTATTTTTAAGAAGAACTTATATTTTATCATAGAAAAGATGGTTGGTGAATTGAAAATGAATCCACGTTTTGCAGGAACATTTTTAGGTCATACCCTGAAATATGTGGAAGGTCATTACAAACGTTCGGTCTATTTCAGCTACGAACAGATTTGCGATATGTTCCGTTTTCTTCTTGATAACAATATGGATGTAGAGATAGCCGAAAAAATGTTGCCTGTGATATTCGAACATCCCAAGATGGATTTCGATTCAGTGTTATCAACCATCAGGTATAAGAAAATGACCAAAGAAGAAATTACAGCCAATATTCCTTTTATGAAAGAAAAATTCCGTCAGATACGCATATCTAACAATCCTGAAGTAGAATTACATTGGATTATGGGTGGATTGCGCAAGATGGCGCTGGGAAATATGTGCCTGAAAGAGTTAATGGAATATATTAATAAGTAGATTGAAGACCGAAGACGGAAGTTGGAAGTCGGAAGACCGAAGACGGAAGTTGGAAGACGGAAGTCAAAAAATAAGAAGATAGAATACAAATAATAAACAAACACAAAGTCAATGAGCGAAGATTTTTTTCAAGGTTATAAAGGGGCATCTCTTGAAATGCTGAAAAAATATAATGTGAGAGTATGGGGACAAGCCGAAGTTGAAACCACACGTGGCCTTTTCAAGGGAACTGTTTTACCCAGAGCCGAAAATGATGACGACCAGCATATAGTAATGAAGGTAATCACAGGATATAATATAGGTGTGGATATCACCACTGTTATTTCTATGGTTGAAACCGGATACAAAAAAGCCAATTATAAAATACCCGAAAAACAATTTCCGGTTACTCCGGGCCTGCCTTATGTAAAACTGATAGGAACAGGTGGAACCATAGCATCTCGTCTGGATTACAGAACCGGTGCGGTGATTCCGGCATTTACTCCGGGCGAATTGTATGGTGCGGTTCCCGAACTGGCAGATATCTGCAATCTGGATACCGAAAAACTTTTTGCTGTGTTCAGCGAAAACATGGGCCCCGACCAGTATAAAAAACTGGCAGTTGCCATTGGTCAGGAAATTGAAAAGGGAATTGATGGAATCATCATAGGACATGGAACAGATACCTTACATTATACTGCCGCTGCATTAACATTCATGGTTCAGAATCCTCCGGTGCCCATCATTTTGGTAGGTTCTCAGCGTTCTTCTGATAGACCCAGTTCGGATGCCGCCTTAAATCTGATGCATGCTGCCACTGCTGCCGCACATGGCGATATAGCCGAAGTGATGGTTTGTATGTTTGGACCTACCTCAGATGAATACGGATTTCTGCACAGAGGAACCCGTGTAAGAAAAATGCACTCTTCTTATCGTTCCACCTTCCGCACGATAGGCGATATTCCTGTGGCCACCGTAACCCGCAATGGGGTGGTTCCTCAAAAAACCATTTATAATCACCGACGTAATGATAGAAATGTAAAAATTACTCCTGTTTTCGAAGAGAAAGTGGGCATGCTGTATTATTATACCAATATGCAACCCGACATGATTGATGCCATGGTGGATAACGGATATAAAGGCAT
>CAYYQJ010000595.1:0-2523 GCA_964473775.1 uncultured Bacteroidales bacterium
TACCCATAGTTCAAATTTTTATATTGTAAATCGAGTTGCTCCCCCAGGCAACTCTTTTTTTGCCTTGGAATTTATACAGCAATTAGCCTTGAAAATCTGAAAAGTTCACAATAGAATATCCAACCAATACAAGCTTAATGTACAGATAATATGCTAAATAGACAGAATGCCTTTATTATGTTTGCTGAATTAATACAGACAATTATTCTGCCTGAAAAACTAATCTTTTACCATCAATTTTCCTTTAGCAAATATGCCATCAGCATCTGAAACTGTGTAAAAATAAATACCGGGCATTAGGTCTCCCCTATCAATTTTAGTAAAATTATTATCGATATTTATTGGGAAATTAACTTCTCGCCCTTCCAAATCGAATATTATTAATTTGCCACTAGTAAATTTCGCATTAGAAGATAATTCAAGAGTAGCCGAACTATTGAACGGATTCGGATAAACCTTACAAGCATTATTAGAAACGGTATTGATGCTTGCTATTGCGCAATCAACCACCAAAGGCAAACCTGCATTAACAAAATCAGAATTCACAGTTAAAATTCTGTATCCACCACCAAAAGCTTTGGCTGTTTGAATATAACGGGTTCCATCCGGCAAGTTTTCGTCAACAACAGTCCCTGCCCTAATGGCAACCACATTCTGATGAACATGCCCACAAAGCGTTAAATCAACATGATTAGAATCACAGATATTTAAAAATGTTTCTCTGTTGTATAAAAACGAACCGTCATCAAGCCCGGCCAATGAACCGGTGCTGGGTGTACCATCAATGTTTGTTCCATTCACATTTATAGCAGGATGATGCATCACAATAATTTTTCTTTTATTACCTGCAGCAAGTAAAGTACTCCGAAGCCATCTACATTGGTCATCACTGATTCCTTTTCCCTCGCCTTGCAAAGGACTTGTATCCAGCCAAATCGGTCGGTCGCCCCCGGTGCGCAAAAACAACAAAACTGTATTCTGATAAGTTATTGAATAATCAGAATCAGGCCCAATATGCGCGATATAATGATTGGGAACATCGCTGATAAGTGGCGGAACTATGGTTTGATAATATTCGTGGTTGCCAGCTACAAAATAAACAGGGATGGTTTGTGCAGAGTCGATAAAATAAGCTCCGTTGGCCGGATTAACGAGCCCACCCTGAGGATACAAATATTGTGTGAGCGCACTATACATACCATCCGTACCCAATTCGCCTACATTGGATATATCGCCCGAAACCACCAAGAAGGCAGGTTTGGGATTAAGCGAATTAAATTGTTTCAAACAGCAAGAAAACATGGCTCCGTTCATATCATAGTTGCCGGTATTGCCCAGCAATGTGTTGTCGCAAACATGTAAATCAGTGAGGTGGACAAAAGTGAATTGGCCATGAACACCAATAATATTTAAAACAACAAAAGAGTAGATAAGTAAGGTCGTAATGGTTTTGTTCTTTTTCATATTTTTTTTTTATAAATAAGGTTGCCAACTCATTTAAATAATGAATGCTTTAACCTCACGCAAAGATAGTGAAAAAACAAATTAAGTGAACGAATTTCTACAATTTTCCAAAATATTATCTCAAGAAGTAAAGTTAAATAACTGATCAGCTATACGATTAAAATTTAGAATGATTATATTGTTAAACAGTATAATGGTTGGTTCGCTGAACTGTTTTTTTTCTAAACAATACATGTTTCTCTGCAAAAAAATGCAACACCCACCTAAAAAGACAAAAAAAAGACCCCAAAATACATTGGGGCCTTTTCTCATTTTCAACCTTTAAAATTAAAGTCATGACATTGACCGGAACAAAATTATAAAATTATTTTCTTTCAGCCAAAAAAAAGTAAAAAAAATAATCATGCATTATTAAAGAAACAATCAGAATATTTTTAAGTAATCTGAAGTTTGAATATTTATTCAATTATACTCCTACGCAAAAAACATTACAATTTTATAAAATTCAATTCCCAGTACAAATAACAAATTGAATAATTTACACAAAGATGATTTGTGTACCTAGTCCATCAGCCAGTTCGTAAAACTGTCCTACTGTGATAATGCCAATAACTTCATCCCACAAATCTTCTTTTTTCAATTTAAACATATCACAGGCCAGTTTACAAGCATACACCTGTCCCCCACCTGCAGTTATCATTTCCAAAAATTCAGTAACAGTAGGTATGTCAAGTGCATTCATCTGACTTTTCATCATGGCCGAAACACCGGCTTCAACGAAAGGCAACTGTCCGAGAATCGTTGGAAAAGGCAATCCACCAGGCATACGCATGGCAGGATTTCCCACAGTTGCCGTGTGCAAATGATTCATTTGTTTTTTTGTGATGGCATCGAGGCCGAAAAACGTAAAGAACAAACGGGCTTCCATACCTTCCATCACAGCACCATTGGCAAGTACCAGGGCAGCCATTACATCTTCAAGATTGCCTTTGGCACATACAATCAATACCTTTTTTAAAGGATATTTTTCATTTTCTGTTGTCATAATTTTAAATATTT
>CAYYQJ010000596.1:0-2522 GCA_964473775.1 uncultured Bacteroidales bacterium
TTGGATGAAAAAGAAGTGGCAACGGGGAAGGTGGTGGTTAGTGATTAATGGTTAATTGCTAATTGTCATAGATATGGAGTAAAGACAAGGCATGCCTTGTCTCTACAATCCGCCCATTTTAACCTCATGAGAATCGAATTTTCGAAACAAAATTTATTTGCCTTACCATTTATACGATTCTCGTGAACTTTCAAATTAGGGTTCCCCACCCCAAAGTCGGAAGTCAATAAGTTCTTTGTGAAACTTTGCGGTTCTTTGTGAAACTTTGTGTATAGCTATTTCACAAAGCTTCTCAAAGCTTGCACAAAGGTACACGAAGTAAAAAAAAGTCCGCCAGGATTTTCCCTGCCGGACTTTTTCTATAAACATTGGATTATATTTTATGACCTGTTAACTGGCCACCTTGATAAACTTTATAAACTTGACAAACTTGATAAACTTAAAAAGAATGATCGTCGGTTATATAATCATACATTTCCTGAGCATTGTTGTTATACGGATCCAACTCCAACACTTTTTTAAATTCTTCGCGGGCCAAATCATATTTAAAGGTTCGCATATAGGTACGACCGAGATGATAATGAGCCGAAACATGGCGTGGATTTTCCTGAACCAGTTTTTCGAAATGCGGCAAAGCTTCTTCATATCGTCCCGAAGCTTTCAGCGCAATACCGAGATGATAGTTTCCCATAAAAGCATCAGGACACAATTCTAAAAATTTACGGTAACTCTCAATACTTTTTTCTTCTTTGCCCATGTGATAATAACCCAATCCCATCCAGATATAAACCATTGGCATGTGTTTACCCGACTCAACAATCTGGTTAAAAACGTCAACAGCTTGTTCGAACAAAGTGGCGCGATACATAGCAACGCCCATTCTATAATTCACAAAAATACTTTGAGGTTTGAGATCCAAAACCCGCTTATATGTCGCAATACATTTTTTCATATCGCCAAGTATATAATACTGGCTAGCGATTTCCATCAATAAGTGAGTACTATCAGGATACTCTTCTAATTTTTTTTCAAAAAAAGCTACGGCTTCTTTCAAGTCGCCATTCAATACCAGATTGTAGCCTTCTTCCAAACGATTGTCACCAAACTCTTTCATACTATTTCTTTTTTAAAATTTTCAGTCGGTAAAAATAACAAATATTAATTATAAACGATTGGTCAACGGAATATATTCCTGCTTTGGATAAATTCCCTTGTAAGCCGGACGTATAATACGTTTGGCTGGACCTGTAAGTTCTTCAATACGATGAACACACCAACCAGCCACCCTTGCCATTGCAAATAATGGAGTAAATAATTCTTTTGGGATACCTATGCAGGCATAAACAAAACCGGAATAAAAATCTACATTAATACAAACTTTAGAATCGGGTCCGCTACCTTTAAATGCAGCAAACACTCCGGGAGCCATACCTTCAACCAGCTCGTAAAGTTCAAATTCTTCGATTTTGTTTTTTTCGATGGCCAATTCTCTGGCTCTTTCTCTCAGCAAAATAGCGCGTGGATCAGAAACTGTATAAACCGCATGACCTATACCATATATTAATCCGGTTAAATCATTGGCTTTTTTATTCAATATCTTGATAAGATATGCTTCCACTTCTTTTTCGTCTTTCCAGTTAGAAACATTGCGTTTCATATTTTCCATCATTTCCAACACTTTGATATTGGCACCTCCGTGCAAAGGTCCTTTCAACGAACCGATAGCAGCAGTGATAGAAGAATAAACATCGGTTTCGCTCGAGCTGGTAACACGCATAGTGAAGGTAGAATTGTTTCCGCCACCATGTTCGGCATGCAGCACCAAAGCCAAATCCAACAAATCAGCTTCCAGTTTAGTATAACGACCATCGCCGCCTTTCACCAGATACAGAAAGTTTTCGGCAGTACTCATCACAGTGCTCGGATATCTGATAGATAAAGTTTTTCCCTGATAAGCATGACTCATCGCCTGATAAGAATAAGCAATGATGGTAGGAAATTTTGCAATAATATTTAAGGTTTGCTCAATCATATTTTTCAATGATATTTCGTCGGCTCTTGCATCCAATGTGTACAATCCCAATATCGACCTCGAAAGCATATTCAGCACATCGCGGCCTTTCATTGTCAGAATCATATTTTTGATAAACGAATCGGGCAATTTTCTTAACTGAGTCATGTGAAATGTAAACTGAAACAACTCTTCTTTTGAAGGAAGTTTTCCGGATAACAACAGAAAAACGGTTTCATCAAACCCATGACGTTTGTCGGCTTTAAATCCATTGGCCAAATCTTCGATATCAATTCCGCGATACACCAATCGGCCTGGTACGGGCAACACTCTGTCGCCTTCTTTTTTATAGCCAATTACATCACCTATATTGGTTAAACCGGCCAACACTCCGGTTTTATCTTTATTACGCAGTCCACGTTTCACATCGAATTTTTCATAATTCTCGGGTTCAATAACGCAAGATAGATCGGAAGAGCACACGTCTGAACTCCAGTCACCTGAAGCTATC
>CAYYQJ010000597.1:0-2513 GCA_964473775.1 uncultured Bacteroidales bacterium
ATAGCTTCAGGTGACTGGAGTTCAGACGTGTGCTCTTCCGATCTAACCTGCTGCAAGTCCGGCATTATTAATTAGTATATCAATAACTGACCATTCTGAAGGCAAGCCGGAAATTGCTTTTTGAGTTTGCTCTAAATCGCGGACATCGAAACAAAGACAAAACACATCTGCATTATATTTTTCCCACAAGTTTTTGGCAAGAGTTTCAAGTTTTTCTTGCCTGCGGGCAGTAATAATAATCCGAAATCCGCCTTCAGCAAATTTTTCTGCACAGGCTTTGCCAATGCCACTGCTGGCTCCGGTGATTAAAACAGTTTTTTTGTTATGCATTTTTTTTTGTTTTTTTTGAAAAATCAAATTTATAATTTACGCCTCCAAATACCCATATTCCCGGCATTTCAATATTTCCAAAATCGATGTAACGCTGATTAAAAAAATTGTTGCAACTTATGTAAATATCGAAATTTAATGGACGCCAAAACACTTTTACATCAGTAGTGTTATAGCTTTTATATTTTTTCTCCAAGCCATCTTTGAAATCGATGTAGCTACCATTACGGAAATTATAAGAGAATTCTATTGTTCCACCAATCTTTTTATACAAAATCACATTCTCGCAAATTGTCAATTTATGTTTGAGATAATCCATCACATAATAAGACAGGAAAGATCCACTGTTTTTTGTGGAATTCAGATAGGAATAAGAAGCATTTATGCTTAATAATGGGAAAACAGTCCAATGCAACTTTTCGATGGTAAATCCTGCCGATGATTCAAAGCCCCATGTTTGCAACTCTGTGATGTTTGCACTTTCCCATTTCACTGAATCGGGTTGTTTTACCCAATCGATAATATTTTCGCCAATACGATAAAAACCACTCACATGAGCATGAAAGACTTTTTTATTAAACTTTAATCCAGTTTCGAAATTGTAAGCCTTTTCTGGTTTCAGATTGGGGTTTCCTTTATTGGTTGGACCGGAATAATACAAATCGGTGAAGGTGGGCATTCGAAAGGATTTATCGGCATTGAAATACCATTTCAACCAGGGTTTGAATGAATAAGACATATCGATACCGGGACAGATATCGAATCCGAAAACATCGTTATAATTGCCCAGCAGGCCAATTGAAAAACTAAAATCGGATTGAATGTACTGACTTTGCCAGGACAAACTTATGTTGTTGCGTTTATCACTTTTAGTAAAAAAACCTTTCGCATCCATTTTATCAGAAAGGGTATCTGCCATTGGTGTGCCCAAAACATTGCTAAGAATTTTCTCTAAAAAATATTCGGCCTTGATGCCTGTTTTCCATTTCAATGAATTGAACTGAACATTAAATGAAGCTCCGAGCACATCGGTGAGGTGATAATTATGAGATTTGTACCAGGAGGGAGCTTCGTCGCGAAACAACTCGAAACGATCGTGATGACGACGCCAATAAACCTGAGGCGTTAATTTCACTTTTCCTGCAGAGGTAAATTGCAAACAGGTGAAAAGTGTTTTGGTATGCTCGAACTGATCGGGATATTTGGCAGTATAAAAACTATTTGCTCCAAAAGATTTATCTGAATAACCGCCCTGCAAATTATAAATACCAATTGAGGTATTGAAATTGCCAGAATAGTATCCTTTCAACACATTATAATCGGTATTGTTGGTGTAACCTGAACATCTTTTTCCACTAAAAGAAATAAACTGAGAGGTTTTTTTGGAAGAAAATCCACCTGAAACTGCACCTTCGAACAAACCATGCATGCCCCCTACTGCGCTTAGTTTCAAAAAATCTTTATCGGCCTCATTGGTTACAATATTTATTACACCGCAAAAAGCATTGGCTCCATATTGACGGGCACCGGAGCCTTCCAGAATTTCGACCCTTTCGACCTGACTGAGTTCGACAGGGATATCAAGATTATGATGTCCGGTTTGCGGATCGTTGACTCTTACACCATTTAATAATATCAAAGTTTGTTCAACCGAACCTCCGCGAAGACTAACATCGGCCTGAACCTCATCTACTCCGCGTTGGCGGACATCGGCATTGATGGCATATTCTAACAACTCGTTAAGACTACGAACGGGCAAATTGGTAATCATATCTTTGGTAATAATCTGAACCACGCGGTTTCCTTCCATATTGAATGTGGAAGAACGATTGACTTTAATGACTACTTCATTAATATTTATGGTGTCATTCTGAGCCTTTAGGGTTAATGAAACCATGATTAATATTGAAAGAAAAAGTAATTTTTTGATTCTCATTTTAATTATTTGGTGCAAAAGTAAGTTATTCAGTAAAAGTTGCAATATTGATTTTTCTTAAAAAATCGTAATTTTTTGATGAATTATGGCAAGAGGGTGGAAAAAAACTCACGCAAAAGGTAATTGCAAAACATGGGAATTGTGAGGCGAAAGATAAAAGTAGATGGCTCTGAGAAAAGTCAAAAAGATAAAAATGCCAGTAGAGTAGAGCGGGAAGGAGAAAATATCCCTTCCCTACCCCCTCTTC
>CAYYQJ010000598.1:0-2508 GCA_964473775.1 uncultured Bacteroidales bacterium
TACACGGCTCTGAACACTCTTTCCCTACACGACGCTCTTCCGATCTCAAAAAACACTATCCAAATGGCAGTACAAGCGGGTAAGAATTTGAAATAATAGTTCAGAAAAAAGAAGGTTGCGGATATGAGCAAAACAGCGCCTGATAATAATACATTGGATTGTTTATCAGAATATCTGTTGATGTGCTCTTTTTTTAGGATGCTTACTTCGTTGAAATATTCTTCGTTAAAAAACCGGCCTCTGCCCGGTAGAAAACCAATTACCATGATGATATTGTAGGCAATATAAACGCTTCCAACCCCCAAAAAGAAATATTGCAATCCAATCAGAATTTTTTGAATGATTTCAGCAGAGTCTTCAATTTGCCCATTCTGATAAACCGAATAAATATTATCGATAGCAAACAATGCCATCACTATTGAACTCCAGATGCTCAGAAACAAGCGCATATTGTTTGTGAGGGTAATATTAATAAAAGCCATCACCATTGAGAATCCTGCAATGATAAAACCGATGATGATGATGGCTTTTAGAAAAACTGAAGTGGAATTGAAAAAACCATAGTCGATTACCCAATAAACTATTCCAACAGACATGATGAGTGTGGCGCCTTCTGATAGTTTGGGTATCAGTTTGTCTTTATTAAATGCTACAGTGATTAACACAAATATGAATAAAAAACAATAAGGCCACAACAGTATATGGACATCGGGCATGTAATTTGATTCGTTTTTGCCTGGAATAAAAATCAACAGACTTAAAAGAAAAGAAAACAGGCTTGTGTAAAAAACGTTTGACCATTTTTTAGCTAAGATTTTATCTTCAACCATGGCGCCTATAATCAATGCAAAGGCACTGATAGGGATTAATCTGCCCGGAGCATCTGAACCCCACCCTATTATTATAATTATCAAAGGAATCATTAAGAATCCAATGATCATGAGTATTGGTTTTAGATTAAAACCAGCGGATGATTTTTTCCTGTTTGTTTTCATTTAATAAGGGGAATAATTATGATTATCAAATTTAAAATACCAAAACCCAAATACCATATACTATATACCAATTTCAATATACCAAATCATAATTTAAGAAAATTGTCCCAATACTTCTCCTTGGTCATGTTTTCCCAATGTATGATGTAATAGCGGTATTGATAGGTTTGTATCTGGCAGAGGGCAACGATGAGAAACAGTGCGAAAATCAATAAGATTTTGTGGAGTTTTTTTCTGGCGGCTTGTAGCAAATATGCCAGAGGCAGCATAAAAAACACGAGGATATCAACATAAACTCTTGAAGAAAAGCTTCCGCCATACCACCAATTCCACCAGCACGAAACAACATAGGTGAAAAACAAAAGAAACAAAAGGGTGAAAATTACGGTCCATTTTTGTTTGCGAAACATGATGATTAATCCTGCCAAAGAAATAAGATACATGGGGGTGTATAAAAACAGGCCTTTTTTGTAAGAGAACAAAATGTTCCACATTTCGGGGCGGCCGAAGTAGAATGTTTCGTTGCCATAAGAATAAATCCAAAGCTTGCCTGTTTGAATGAAATAGATGCCTGATTGTATGCCAAGCAATAAAACAACACAAAAAAAGGCGATAAGCAAAACCGGAATCTTATGCTTGAGAGCCGATATTCTTTGCAGAAAATTTTCTTTATCATCGGCCAATAAAAACATTGCCGGCAAAATAATGATGTTGATGGGCCGAATCAACAATATCATTCCCAGCACCATCCCCGACCATATCAGATAGATGGATTCTGCTTTCCGGAAATATTGCCTGACATAGTAAACCAGCATATTGATAAAAGCAAAAGAATAAATATGGGATAAGCCGGGTTCGCCAATGGTATAATACAAGAGGTTGGTGCCAAATACACAACACAGCAGCACCAACATGCGGTTTGAAAAACTGATTTGATAAGTGGCCAGCATGTAATTGAGAAATAACAAGCCAACCAAAAGATAAAACAAGGCAGCAACACTAACGGATATCTGATAGGGTGTTGAATATCCATCGGCCGGAATACCCGAAATCCATGCGTAGGCATGCGCTACCAGAAAAAACGGCATCTGAGCCACTGCCACCCCTGCGGTATATTTATCGAATATTTTATCTGCATAATACTGACGGCAATCGAGGCAATTATTTTCGTCGTGATAGGTTTTAAACTCAATGTCTTCAACAAACTTAAAGCTTAAATCATTATAAATAAAAATAGCAGGCAAATAGAGGTTATAACATTTGCCATCAGAACGAATGATGTTTTTGCTGCGGTCGCCTCCCCAGTTGATGTTTGAAGAAATCATCAATACCAGCAACACAATGGCTGAAATGAAAATGAAGGGTTTTATACGGGTGTAATTCATAGGTCTTTTTAAAAGAAAATAATCATCAGAATCAAGTCGTTTTTTCGTTCTGATTTCAGGCTCGAAATTACATAAATCCTTGAGATCGGAAGAGCACACGTCTGAACTCCAGTCACCTGAAGCTATCT
>CAYYQJ010000599.1:0-2506 GCA_964473775.1 uncultured Bacteroidales bacterium
GCCTTCGTTAGGCTCTATGCGCAATAAGGTGCGGGCAAACTGACCTTTACCACCACTTTGTTTGGCATATTTAAAATCATGTTCCGATTACATAGTAATCGCTTCGCGGAAGGCAACCGAAGGCTGACCAACGATAACTTCCACATCAAATTCGCGACGCAGACGGTCAATAATAATTTCGAGATGCAACTCGCCCATACCTGAAACAATGGTTTCGCTGGTTTCGTCATCATAACGCATATTGAACGAAGGATCTTCGTTGGCCAGTTTACGTAAGGATTCAATCATACGTTCCTGATCTTTACGTTTGGCGGGGTTAATCTTTAATTCGATAACGGTAGGAGGGATGTGTATGTTTTCCAGATACAGAGGGTTTTCGGTATCGCAAAGGGTATCGCCTGTTTTGGTGAATTTCATGCCGATAAGTGCCACGATATCACCAGGACCTGCTTCGTGAAGTTCTTCACGGTCTTTAGCATGGATTTTCATAATACGACCTGCACCTTCCATTTTGTGTTTGGTAGAATTCAGCAACTGCATACCACTGGTTAATGTTCCGGAATAGATACGGATAAAAGTTTGCTGACCAACAAAAGGATCATGAATGAGTTTGAATGCCAATGCAGCAAAAGGTTCTTTAGCAGAAGGATTGCGATGACGTGTTTTTTCAGGATCATCCACATCCATACCCACCACAGCACCTACGTCTATTGGAGAAGGAAGATAATCAATCACTGCATCCAACAACAACTGAATGCCTTTGTTTTTGTAAGCTGCACCACAGAACACCGGAGTTATCAACAACTTCAAAGTTGCTTCGCGGGCTGCTTTTTTCAGCATTTCGTTAGAAACTTCTTTCTCATCGAAATATAAATTCATCATTTCTTCGTCGAAATCGGCCAGTTTTTCAATCATCAGCATACGGGCTGCCTGGGCTCTTTCTTTATGTTCTTCAGGAATTTCTGATTCTATACCCACAGCATCCTTAAAAGTATATGATTTTTGGGTGATAACATCAATGATACCTTCGAAACCTTCTTCAGCTCCAATAGGCAACTGAAAAGCAACAGCTTTGGCATCAAGATATTTGTTCATCATGTTCAATACATCATTAAAATCGGCACCGGTACGGTCCATTTTGTTTACGAAAGCAATGCGGGGCACTTTGTAGCGTTCGGCCTGATTCCATACGGTTTCGGTTTGTGGTTCCACGCCACCAACAGCACAAAATAAAGCAATCATTCCATCAATTACACGCAAAGAACGTTCTACTTCAATAGTAAAATCAACGTGTCCGGGTGTGTCAATAATATTGATTTGAGAATTTTTCCATTGACAGGTGATGGCAGCGGAAGCAATGGTGATACCGCGTTCCTGTTCCTGTTTCATGAAATCCATGGTAGCTTGACCATCATGAACTTCACCTGTTTTACGGGTAACACCGGTATAGAAAAGAATACGTTCGGTAACTGTTGTTTTTCCGGCATCAATATGTGCGGCAATTCCGATGTTTCTGAGTTTTGTTAAAGGCATTTTAATTATGATTTATTATTTATGATTTGTAAATTATGATTTATGAATCACCTGAATTGTTATAACAGGCAAATTTTATTATAGATTTATATAGTACCAATTGCTCTTAGTCAAACGACAATATGCAGATGCAAAAATGACGAATTGGATGATATTTGTAATAACTGCAACAGATATAAAGTCTTAGCAGAGATTTGTCAAATTTTTTGCAAAGGTATGCATTTATTTTTAGAAACTGCAAGCTACATGACTTCTATCAGTCATTATTTTAGAATATTCTTTAGTTTTTATCTCAATTTTACAATCAGGAGATTATTAGTTAAGCAAATTAAAGTCTCATTATTTTTTCTTCATAAACTCATAAGTAGAGTATTCCAGAAAACCAGCCACACTCAATGTGAAGGATTTTACCTCATTATCTTTAATTATAAAAGGGAATATTTTGATACCGAACAATGGATTGTCGTAAGTACACAAAAAGCGATTATTACCAATGTATTCAAGTGAAGCAGAGAGATTTTTATGATGTTCGAAACTCAGTTTAAAAGCATCACCATTTTTTGCTATAGTGATATTTCCATAGACTTCATTTTCGTAAGTGCCTTCAAAACCCGCAGCAGATAGGGGCAAGGCAGGTTTCATTGATACAGAGTCGCGCCAGCTTTTTATCTCTTTATTATCGTTATCCGTATTTCGTTTAAAATAGTTATTGTATAATTTGCTGTAGTTTCTGTAAGGAAGGTTTAAATATGCGTCCAATATTTCCCATTTAAGGGCTTCATAAAAATAATTCTGGTCGGTATTGGTCAGAACAACTATGCCCAAATTTTGGTCGGGAATTAATGTTACTGAAGTAACAAAACCATCCACACCGCCTGTATGCATCACCACTTCATGGCTCTCATAATCTTGTAACTCCCAACCCAAACCATAAAGAGAGAAATTGGATTTATTGTAAGGTTGACGTGCATTG
>CAYYQJ010000600.1:0-2502 GCA_964473775.1 uncultured Bacteroidales bacterium
CACGGCTCTGAACACTCTTTCCCTACACGACGCTCTTCCGATCTCCTGATTTCCCCAATCAATTCTGCCCTATTTTCCACCGCATTACCTATCACAATCATATCTGCACCGGCAGCGTAAATTTCGTTGGCCACCTCTGCAGTGCGTATGCCTCCGCCAATGATAAGTGGGATATTGATGTTGCGTTTCACCTTTTCTATCATAGACAGGCTGATGTGTTGCATGGCCCCGCTTCCGGCATCCATATAAATCATTTTCAGGCCGAGCATTTCGCCTGCCATGGCGGTGCATACGGCAATATCGTTTTTGTCGTGCGGAATGGGCATGGTGTTGCTCATGTATAAAGCGGTGGTTGGGCGGCCACTTTCTATAAGCATATAGCCCGTAGGTATGGTTTCCAAACCGTATTGTTTGATGTAGGGCGCCGCGATAACGTGCTTGCCAATCAGCATTTCGGCATTGCGACCCGATATGAGCGAAAGAAACAAAATGCCGTCGGCTTCTTTGGTCACCTGCATGGTATTGCCTGGGAAAATAACCACGGGAATGTCAGCATGTTGTTTCAGTGTTTTGATGCAAAGTTCAATGGTATCGTTGGTGATAAGGCTTCCGCCAATAAAGAAAAAATCGACTTTGCAGGCCGTGGCAATGCTGCATATTTCGACAATTTTACTGACCGACGATTTGTCGGGGTCGATTAAAACACTCAGTTGTTTTTTTCCTGAGCCTTGATTTTCGAGAATACGGTTGTAGATTTTCATGACAATAAGGTTTATTTAAAATACCGATTCGCAAACTTTGCGCACGTTATCTGATTTGCCCATAGTGAAAAAATGCAGGGCGGGCACACCATGTTCTATCAGCTCGCGTGCCTGTGCAGTAGCCCATTCAATCCCAAATTGTTTTACATCGGCCAGCGTATCGCATTTTCGAAGTTCAATCACCAAAGAACTCGGAAGATCGATATTGAACATCTGAGGCAGGGTGGTTAATTGTTTTTTAGAGTTGATGAGTTTGAGCCCGGGAATGATGGGAACCAGTATTCCTGCTTCGCGGCAACGACGAACAAATTTGAAATATTGGGTGTTATCAAAAAACATTTGAGTGACTATATATTCTGCCCCGGCTTCTACTTTCTTCTTCAGAAAATGAAGATCGGAATCCATATTGGGCGATTCCAGATGTTTTTCGGGATAACCGGCCACGCCAACCGAAAAACAAGTGGGCGAATTGTTTTCGAGTTCTTCGTCAAGATATTTGCCGTGGTTCATATCCATCACTTGTTTCACCAGTTCAAGAGCATACCCATGTCCATCGGGTTCTTTCACAAAAACGCGTTCATCTTTTTTGGTATCGCCGCGCAATGCCAAAATATTATGTATGCCCAAAAAATGAAGGTCGATAAGCGCATTTTCGGTTTCCTGTTTGTTGAATCCCCCGCAAATGATATGAGGAACCACCTCCACTTTATACTTATATTTTATACCGGCCGCAATACCTACGGTGCCGGGACGTTTGCGGACAATCTTTTTTTCGAGCAAACCATCGCCGCGGCTTTTATAAACCACCTCTTCGCGATGATAAGTAACATTGATGCAGATAGGATTAAAATCCATTAATGGGTCGATGGTATCGTAAATGGTTTGAATGCTATCGCCTTTTAAGGGAGGCAACAACTCGAACGAGAAGAGGGTTTTATCTGATTTATCCAGTATGGATGGTACTTTCATGATTTACGTTTAATAATTGATTGATGATGATAACAGTTTTTCCGCTTCCGCGAATGAAATGGATTTGCGTTTGGCATAATCCTTCACCTGATCTATGCCTATTTTGCCCACCTGAAAATATTGAGCAAAAGGATGCGAAAAATAATATCCCGAAACCGATGCCGCAGGGTACATGGCAAAATTTTCGGTAAGTGTGATGCCGCAATGTTTTTCTATTTCCATGATGTTAAACATAACGGATTTTTCGGAATGTTCGGGACAGGCAGGATAGCCCGGCGCGGGACGTATGCCCTGATATTTTCCTGCCAAAATGGATTCCATTGAAAGGTTTTCGTTTTTTGCATAAGCCCAATACTGGGTTCTCACTTTCTGATGAAGATATTCTGCAAAAGCTTCTGCCAATCGGTCGGCAAGTAATTTGAGCATGATGCTGCTGTAATCGTCGCCCGCATCTTTGAATTGTTGTGCCCATTTTTCCATATCCAAACCAGTTTTTACGGTAAACATCCCCTTATAATCTTTGTAACCCTCAGGTGCAATAAAATCGGAAAGGCATAAATTGGACGTACCCATTGGTTTGAGTTGCTGATTGCGCAGAAAACAAAGTGTTGCCAAAGGTTCGTTTCTGAGATTATTTTTATAAAGAACAACATCGTCACCAAGCCCATTGGCAGGATAAAAAGCCAGAGCAGCATTGGCACGAAGCATTTTCTTAGCCACAATTTGAGATCGGAAGAGCGTCGTGTAGGGAAAGAGTGTTCAGAGCCGTGTA